>NZ_BAGX02000022.1 GCF_000320505.1 Methanobrevibacter boviskoreani JH1 | reverse complement strand
TTAACAAGAATACTCTTATTATTTCTAGAAATGGATATGAAACAAGAAATTATATGGTTGAAGTTCTCAACATGGCTGAAAAATATCAAAAAGAAATAGATAATCTTAAAAAAATAAATAATAATCAGAAAACAGAACTTGAAAAACAGAAAAAAATTATTGATGAAATGAAAAATTCCAATAGCTGGAAAATAACTTCACCACTTAGAAAAATAAGAAATAGAAAATAGATTATAATATTGAAATTATGATTTTAGCCTAATAAGATTAAAAATGGTTCAATCTATTTTTTTTACATCGGTTGAGTTTTCAACCCTGTCAAGCTCCATCTTCCAAAGATTCGGGTCTTTATCCAACAGTTTGTTAAATACATCTGAAGCTTCTTTTAAATTTAATACCTTAACATCAACATTATTATCTAATAAAAAAGATTCAGCACCCATTAAAGTAATATTGTCACCTATAACAACACGAGGAATATTATATAGAACCACTGCACCAGAACACATAGGACATGGAGAAAGGGTAGTATACAATGTTAATGATTCATATTCTTTAGAGCTTAATCTACCAGCATTATTAATTGCATCCATTTCAGCATGCAATATTGGTGAATCTTCCTGAACCATACGATTATGGCCTTTAGATATAATCTTATCATTTGAAACCAAGACTGCACCGATAGGTATTCCACCTTCATCAAGGGATTTTTCAGCCTCCTTAATAGCTTCAAACATGAAACGAGAATCCTTATCCATAAAATTCACAACTAACAAATAATTAAATAAGTCTTGAGAAAAATCCCTTATCCCTTTCATCTTGTAAACTTTCAGATAAATCTTTATTAAGTTTCTTAAGGTTTTTAATATCTTTATCCTTATTGTTTAACTCGGTATGAAGTTTATCATTTTCCCTTTGTTTCTTATCCATCTTCTCAGTTAAATCGTCCACCTTAACCTGAAGTCTTACAATTTTCTCAGAGTATTCTTTTCTTAAATCCTCTTTATATGTTTCAATTTCTGATAGCTTATTTTTAAGAGACTGATTTTCATCTTTAAGGGAAGGCAATTCCTTTTCAGAAAGCTCATTTAATTTATTTTCAGCTGATTTTAATTCTTTGGATATTTTCTTGTTTTCCTCTTTTAATCTTTCAAGATCAACTTTAGCTTTATCCTCTTTTTCTTCTTCAGATTCCTTTTTAAGATAATCAGCTAATTTATCATTTAATTTTTTATTTTCCTTTTCAAGATTCTGATATTTAACCTTAATTAAAGCCAATTCGGCACCGTTTTTAGTAAATGTTTCACTTAACTCCGCATTAATATCTAATTGATCATAATATTTCTTAGTACTATTATCCAATGCCTCAGTTAACTCATTTTTAAGTTTTTTTAACTCTTTGTTTTCCTTTTTAAGAACTGGAATAACTTCATTAGTTAAATGATTTAATTCATTAGCTTGATTCTTGACTTTATTTACTTCTTGATTATATTTTTCCTCATCAACCATAACATCACATTGTAAAAATTGTAATAAAATTTATGAAAATTGAATGATAATTAAAATAATTTATAGTTTAGCTATATTTAAACTTATTTATATAGAAATATATTTTAAATAATATAAAAAGATTAGAAAAATAGAATAAAAATTCATAAAATAGAATTTTTTTTAAAAAAATATTAAACAAAATAAAAAAATCATAAAATAAAAATAATTACCATATTTAAAGGAATTAAACATGAATATTCCAATTTAATTTAAGAAATATAGAAAAAGTGTAATCCAAATAAAAAAAAAGTAAAAAATGGATAAAAAACAAAATCTATTAAAAAGGATAAAAAGTGGAGATTAAAGATTTAGTTTTTTTGGAATCTACGTCTGTCAATAAGTTCTTGACGTTTACCTGCATTCCATCCACCATTAGCAGATTTTGCATGACCTACTTGTTGAACATATCCGGTAATCCTATCATACCATTCAACCTCTTCAGTTTCACCACAGGTAGGACATTTATTGCTTAATCCTTTCATTAAAGTTTTACATTTTAAACAGAAACTTAAAGCAGAACTGTAAGCCCAGAAACCAATATCTGATTTTCTTGCAATCTTATTGGTTAAACTCATTAATGATTCAGGATCTGAGTAAGATTCACCCATAAATGCATGGAAGATATGTCCACCAGGAGTAAGTGGATGGTATTGTTCCTCGATTTTTATCTTATCAATGAGAGAGATATTGGAATTTACAGGTACATGTGAGGAGTTAGTGTAATAGTTAGCTCCATTATCCCCTTGTAATATTGCTTTATCTCCAAATTGTTCTTTATCAAGAGTTGCAAATCTGTAAGCAGTAGTCTCTGCAGGGGTTTGAATTACAGACCATCTTAATCCTGTTTCTTTTTGTAATTCATGAGCTCTATCATAAATGTATTTAATACATTTTACACCGAATTTATTTGCATCAGGATTATCAATTCCTTCACCAAATAGAGCCATTAACATTTCATTTAATCCTACGAAACCAAAGGACAATGTTGAGTTTTCAACTCTGTAATAGTTTTCTTTTGCAAATTTCTGAGTTAAGAATGGGAGAATATCATAATCATTTAAACAGTGAAGACCTTGTTCCCTTCTGATAAGTAAGGTTTCAACTGCAAGATCCATATAATTATCTAAGTATTCGAATACTTGTGATTCATCTTTAGATTGATATCCGATTCTTGGTAGGTTCATTGTAACATATGCAAGGTTACCGGTTCTTAAACAATCCTTATCCCAATCACCAGTCCAAGTATCCTGAAGACAGGTTCTACATCCCATATAATTTGCCATGTTTCCTCTGTATTTAGGTAACATATTCACAAAGTAAGGGGAACCGTATTTAGCTGAGAGTTTATGAACATTGTATAAATCCTCGTCATAATCTCCTTTTAATGTTTCTTTACGTAATGTGTAGATTGTATTTGGGAAAAGATGTGGTTTTCCGTCTTTATCTCCACCATATAAAGTTTCTGTGAAAGCCCTTTGGATTAATCTAGTTTCCTCTTCAAAGTCACCATAGGTTCCTACAACCTCACCTCTAGGACCATATGCAGTTACATCTTCTAAGAATTTAGGAACTCCAAATTCTAATTGCATACTTGTAAATGGTACCTGTGAACCTCTAGCAGCATAAGCCATGTTTAAGTTGTAGATTAACATTTGTACACATTGTTTAATGTCATCGTAAGATCTGCCTCTTGCAAATGGAGCAACGAATACATTCCAGAAAGACATAGCTTGTCCTCCAGACATGTTCTGTTGAGCTGCTAACATGATTTCTCCTGTATGATTCATTAAGGTTTCCATATGAGCAGGAGCTCCTGCAACAGAAGTGTGATCCCCGGTTCCATCTACTTTAAGACCATATCTGATAAATTGTCTAATATCATGTTGTAGACAGTTTAATGGTCTTGCTGCAAAGTATTCTAAATCATGTATATGGATGTCCCCAGACATATGAGCATCAGCTAGATGTGATGGTAACATATGTAATAATGCATATTGTTTTAATGCCTCATCTGCAACAAACTTATGAATGGTTTCAGGGTTGTGCATCATGTTTGCATTACTTTTGTTTCCGTTTTCAATTAATGAGGTAATATTATATACAGGGATTCCTAAACGAGTATAATTTTTCCTTAAGTCTTCAAGACCATATTCCACAAGTTTAGTGTTAACAATTTCCCTAATCATAGGTGCGGTTAAGTATTCCACATTTAATTTTTTAAGTTCCTTCCATACATCAGAAGCAATTTCAAATGCAGTTTCCTGTGAAGCACCGGTTTCCTCAACTAGGGTATTGGCAATCTTAGATAAATCAAATGATTCGATTTTATCCCTTGTACTTCTTACTTTTAAAGTAGTGTTAGCCAAGTATTTATTAGCTGATTCCTCATCAATTTCAGATAATGATTCATAAACAATTTTTTTAATTTCTTTTGTAGTTATTCCATCATATAATGATGAGACAACATTTGCAATAATCTTATCTGATTCAAAGAATGGAGCTTCCACCATTACTAAAGATTTTAATAATTTTTCATAACTGAATCTTTCCATTACTCCATTATTTTTTTTAACAGAAACCTTTACATCATCTTTTAAGTTTTCTGCAATATTTGATCTAGTTTCCATTTTAATATCTCCACTTAAATAAAAATAAAATATTATTAAGTCCTAAAAACCCTATAACTTAATATAAAACAGATTTTATTAAATTTAATCCCTTATTGAACCTATAATATTTAATAAAAATTTTCAAGTATTATAAAATTTTCATAATACCTTAGCATTAATACATTAGTCAAAGTAGTATAAAAATGTTCGTATTAATACAAACAAATTTATATTTTCAAATAATGTATTATGTAGTATAATCTGTAAAAACTAAATTAAAATAACCTATACGATTATAAATTAATTTAAGAGTCTTACAAGAATATAAACATGAAATAAAATGTAAATTGAATTAGAATCTTTTAAACAACGAAAATTCTAACAGTTTACAATATGACAATATAAATCAATTTCTTAAAATTATAAGAAAATATCCAAGGAGCTTTGTTTGGATTTATCACTTTCAAATAATGAATGAATACCAAACTCCTGAATCTCCAACCTCTGTTCAAGATAATGTGATACAGGATACCTGTTAACAAGTTGCTGTGAAATATCCAAATATTTGGTAACAGAACCCTTAGATACACTTAGAATTAAATTACCACCACATTTACATTTACCAGTTAAAGGCATACGCCTATATTTGGAATTACATTTGGTACACCTTACCTTCTGTTTAGAAAATGCACGGACATTTCCCATAATATCCGGTAGGAAATGACTTGATAAAACTCCCTCTACAACACCTCTTTGATCTACGGCACGTATAATTTCTGCAAGACCGATTTGTCCTTCAACTTTCTCCTTCATAGAAGGCAATTGCTTATACATACACAAGGTCGGACCTGCATGAATACTTGAGGTATGATGTGAGAACATTAAACCGCTATATTGTTCGGGAGTTCCTAAGTGCATACTTACATTGTCAATCAAATCCAAGAATTCGGCAGGTTTTAAAGGTTCCTTAGTTCTTTCAAAGAATTCAAGAGGGAATCTTTCAAAGATATCCAGGTTGTGAGATTCATCATCAATTTCCTCAGGATCTATTCTTGTGGATAAAACTAAAGGTGCATCCATACTTCCTCCACGAGTACTTGGAAGATAGGATTTTGAGAAATTGATTAAAGGATCAAGTAACAACATGACGGAATCCTCATCACTATCACAGTTTCTTCTTTTAGAAGAATGGAAATAAGGATGAGCATAACAACCTAAAGCCTTCGTAAATCCTACAATACGACCTAAAACACCGGCAGATGTATGAGGTGCAAGACCTGCAATTAGATGGCCAATCAAATCCTCACGTTTTTTTACATTGTAAAACGCATCCATGTGATAGAATTTGGTAAGTTCATCATCAACATAATGAGAAACATTTACAAGATAATCTGCACATTTATCGGATATTACAACATCCTGAACCTTTAGTTCAATGATTTGTTCCTCGTTTTCAATAGGTTGACCATAACAATCCTCAGTATAACCCATTTCAAGAAGTTTTTCAACACTTACTCCAACTTCCCTAGGAATAAAGTGGGTCAAAGGTAAATCAGTGGAATCATGACGAATGGTTGCATCTTTAAAGGTGAAAACCTCATTTTTTGCTCTTAAGATTCCCTTTTCTAAAGGCTCAGGTATTTTATTCTCTGAAATCATACCTACAACACCTTTAATCTCATCAACCTTTCTTACTCCCACATTATCCGATGCCTTTTTAAGCATTCTACCAAGATTAATATTCTTTACTCCGGTTTTACCGAATTCAGTAGGAGATCCACAGTAAGGACATAGAGCCTGATTTGAACTCAATCCGCAGGCAGGGTTAGTACATTGCCTCCTTGCAATATCTATCCTAATATTACCTTTTTTAGCAGCCTCGGCAACTAACCTCCTACTACCACCATAGGTACCGATAGGGAATAAAACATGTGGTGCAGGTCTCATTAATCTTTCTTTAGATTTTTCAGGCCTACCTACACGGGTTCCAATATAAACTGGTGCTTTATATTCTATAGGAACCTCAGATATGTTGTTTAATACATCCATCACCTTCAAATCATGATTTGATAATTCCTCATCATTGAAAGGTCTTCTTAATGTATGGACAATTGCATAAGATGTATCAGAATCCAATATAATCTTACCGTCATCAACGGTATGGAGAACCCCTATAACCTCAAGAATACGTTTTTGATAGGATTTATCAAGTACAATCTCATCGCCATCCTTATAATCCTTGATCTGTGGTAAAATCCAATTGATTAAATCATTAAGTTCCTCTTTACTTATATCATGATAGCAATAAGTATAATCTGGATGTAAAGGTATTCTATACTCCTTAGATATTCTGAATGCCTCGGGGGCAGATATCTTCTCAAATTCCAAAGTTTTTAAATCCAACTCGTGACTATCTCCCTCAGATTGATACTTTGATGAGTTCCTAATATGTTCTATCCACCATTCCTGACACCAGCCCGCTTGTAACATTGGTTGATTGTTTCTTAAAAACTCACCAAAAGCAATCAACATATCTCCCAGGAAAAGAATTTCAGCAATATCCTTTTTAACCTTACGGGCCTCTTTGATTGAGTCAATTTGAAGAACATTTCCATTTTTAAGTTTTACAATTGGTCCCTCAATTGAATCTACAGGAACCACACAGTTACCCTTACCAGGTCTCTCAATTTTCATCTGGGTTCCAACAGCAATGAATTCGATTATTTCCATGACTGCAGGATGAACACCCATAGTTGCAAGACCTGTATTACGTGAACGACCATATCTTAATCTGAAACCACCTTTCTCTGACGGATAACTTAAAACTGGTCTTCCACCAATAATATCCTGAATATATTTAGCAAATATTGGTTTCTGATCCACTTCCCCTGGAATTGAGCTTACCTCTTCTCCGTCACCTTCAGATTCCTCTTCATCGGAATTATCAGTTTTAGGCTTTGCATATTCTAATAAAAACTCCCATTTATCCAGACCTAATTTATTTGCAATTTTATGAATCTTTTTGGATTTTTGAATAACACCTTCAACCATAGCGAGAAGAGCCCCACCACGAATGTTATTTGTTTCAACCCTTGGAAGATCCCTGTGAGAAACTTCAATCTGATCGGTAGGTTCCCCACTAACCTCTACAGGTATACTGCGAGCAGCAAGTCTTACCTCCTCAGGGGTTGGAGAATATTGTAGATTGGTAACCTCAGATTCATAAAGTTCCACCTCCTCAACATATCTTTCAATCTCATCATCTGAAGGTTTATAAATATCCAAACCTGTAGCCACCCTAATTTTATCACCAAGAAGTACTGATAATGCTGCAGCAGTACCTCCTGCACTCCTAATAGGCCCTGCAAAATATACTGCAATATATTTCCCACCGTCAGGATTCTCCTTAATTAAAACCTGAGAAATACCTTCCAAAGGAGCCGCTACTACTCCCTCAGTAAGAATAGCTAAAGCAGTTCTTAAACCCTGATCTGCAAGTTGTTGACGTTTTTCCTCGGCAGCCTTGCCTTCCTCTTCAATATCCTGAGAGGCAATCTCTGCAGCAATCTCAAAAGCCACCTTTTCACGGTCATTTAATTCTGCTTCTAGTTCTTTGATTCTTTTAGCAACACCTTCAGGACCAACAAGCCCTTCTACTCTTTCTGCTAAATCCTTTGCCCTAGGAATTTCACATTCTGTAGTCATATCCAAACCTTTAGAACGAGCTTCATTAGCAATATCATAGAGTTCAAGTGTTTCTTTTTCTAATCTATCAAAGTAATCCATAATATCCCTTATTTATATATAAAAAAGATTATAATTCTTAAAATTTAATTTAAAGAAATATGTAAAAAAATAAAATTATTAATTTTCTACTAGTAATTTTTATAAAAATTAGTATTTAATAATATCGAGGACGTGAAAACTATTTGAAAAAATCAGGATTTTAAATATATTAAAAGTCTTATAAACTAAAAATATCATTATAAAACCATTTAAAATATTAATCTTAATAAATCCAATTATAAAAAATCAATATAAAGAATATCTGTAAAAACCAATGAAAAATAAGAAAAAATAAATCAACAATAATGAAAATATTAAAAATTTAAGGATAAAAATGATAAAAGAGAATTTTCAATAGTTTTAAATACCGTCAAAAACATCCTCATCTGCTTTATCCAACCACCCATTAACTATCTTAATAGCACAGTAATCTCCACACATGGTACATGCGTCACTATCTGAAGGAGGCCTGTTTGCTCTTTTTGCACGTGCATCTTCAGGTGAAATAGCAGCATTATACTGAGCTTCCCAGTCTAAAGACTTACGAGCCTCAGCCATTACCAAGTCCTTTTCACCATGGTGTATACCTTTAGCCATATCTCCAGCATATGCTCCAATTCTTGTTGAAATCACACCAGTTTTTACGTCTTCAGGAGATGGTAAAGCCAAATGTTCTGCAGGGGTAACATAACAAATAAAGTCTGCACCTGCTTTAGCAGATTCTGCAGCACCAATAGCTGATACGATATGATCATAACCTGGAGCAATATCACATACTAAAGGTCCTAACATATAAAATGGTGCATTACTACATAATTTCTTCTGAATAGTAACATTTGCAGGAATCTCATTAATTGGAATATGACCTGGACCTTCTATCATAGTTTGAACCCCAGCATCCCTTGCACGGTCTACCAATTCACCTAAAACAATGAGTTCTTGTACTTGAGCCCTATCAGTTGAATCAGCAATTGAACCTGCCCTCATCGCATTTGCAAGGGACAATACAACATCATATTCTTTTGCAATGTCCAGTACATAATCAAAGTTTTTATATAAAGGGTTTTCTTTCTTGTTTTCAACCATCCATGAGGAGATAAAGGATCCCCCACGGGATACCAAACCACATTTACGGCCTTGTTTTTTAAGTCTCTTTAATGTTTCAACATTTACACTACAATGAATAGCCATAAAGTCTATACCCATTTTAGCCTGTTTTTCAATGGTTTTAAACATGTCATCTTCTTCCATGTATATTACAGAACCATTTTCTCTAATAGATTCAATAGCTGCCTGATAAACAGGAACACTACCTACCGGAAGTGGAGACATATCCAATACTCTCTTTCTTATATCGTCCAAATCCCCACCAATACTTAACTCCATTAAACAATCTGCACCTGCATCGATTGCAACCTGAGCCTTATATACCTCTTCATCAAAGTTAACAATATCTGTAGAGGTACCTACAGTTGCGTTAACCTTTGTTTTAAGACCTGCACCTATACCGGTTGCCTTAATATCATGATTTATATTCTTTGGAATAACAATTGTACCATTTGCAACAGAGTTTAATATAAATTCCTCGGAAACCCCTTCCCTGTGTGCAACGGTTTTCATCTCTTCTGTAATATTTCCTGATCTAGCTTCTTCTAATTGAGTCATAATCACACCATAATCGATTAATAGAATTGAAATTTATAAAATCCACATGATTAAAATATCAAGTTATTTTTAAATAAATCAAGTTGAATTAAGTAAAACCTCAATTTAAATTGATATTTAATGATTTATATTAATCTTATTTAAAATTATCTATTAATCTTTAATTAAATTAAGTTTTATTTGATAAGAATAAAGAAGACTTTATTAAAAGATTAAAAAGCAATTAAAAACCGATTAACAAAAAAAATATAATAAAAATTAATCCATTTGAAATGAAATAAGGATTAAAAAAAACCAAAATTGATTTAAAAACCAATAATTCATTTAAAACAACCACCCCAATGATAAAAAAACTAAAACAAAGTCAAGTCAACAAATCCAATAAAAATAAATGATAAAAAAAACCAAAACAAAGTCAAGTCAAGAAATCAGGCAAACAAAGTTCCATGATTAAAAAAAAGTTAAAAATTAATTAAAATCCATTAAGACAATAAAAATTATTAAAAAATAGAAAAAATAGCTAAAAAAGAATTAATCATCATAAAATGAGTTCATCCTTTCTAAAGCTTGTTGAAGTGAAGGGATATTGGTTTGACATCCCTGTTTTTCAACAATAAATGAGGAAACAGAAGATGCGAATTTAATAGCCTCTTCTAAAGATTTGCCATTAAGGTAATAATATAAAAATGCAGCTTTATATGAATCTCCCGCGCCTGTTGGATCTACGGCAGGTCTTGAAATGGCATCTACAGTAATTTTACCCTCTTTGGTATACAATATACTACCATTCTCCCTACATGTTTTAATAATTATTTCGGGACCTAAACCAAGTAAACCATCGATATCCATACCTAAGATATTTATGATTCTATCAATCTCATAATTATTACCGAATAATATGGTGGAATTTTCAATGACCTGTTTAAGTCTTTCTGCAGGATATATGGTTAAGTCCTGACCTGGATCAAATGACACGCCCTTACCTTGCCTTTTAGCCTCGCAAGATGCCTTCCAATTATAGTCTGGATCGCCTGTTGCAAGATGTACAAAATCAACTTTATCAATAGCCTCTACAGGCACATCATAATTGGAGAATTTACCTCCTGCACCTTCATAGAAATAAGTTACCTGATCACTATTATCATTGTTTACCATGATAGCTGTGGCGTTAGGTTCCCCTTCCACATAGATTAAATAATCTGTATTAATATTGTTATCCTCAAAAGAGTTATAATAATCAGATTGTTTAAAGTTCTCACCTACAGCAGAGACTAAAGTAGTATCTAATCCACAAATAGCTGCAACCATAGCTACATTGGCACCAGCACCCCCATATAATTTTTTCATAGACTCCATATGGGTAGATGTATTTATTTTTGGAAAATCATTAACCTGAATAATAACATCTGAGGCTGTGTGTCCAATAACCAATAATTTAGGGTTTTCATCCATAAAATCACCTTATTAAATAAAAATAAATAAAAAAACAATGAATTCTTCAAAAATTTAAGTTATAGCCCAATAATAAAAGGAATACCCCTTAATGATTAAAGAAAAAATATAAGTAAGATATTATAATTTTAAGAAAAAATTACTATAAAAATCTTGTGATAATATTTAGATTCTATATTATAATAATAAATTTTCATAGTATGTGAAAAGTATTGATATAAAATACAATCCAATGTATTGAATATCATATACACAGATAATCATAAAAACAGATTAATTTTTCAAAAAACAGACATAAATAGCCAAATACTAATTTAAAAGACAATACAAAATAAAAAAGACAATACTCCTAATTTTACAAAACATTAAATAATAAGAATAATAATAATAATAATAATAATAATAAAATAAAATATTATTGATAAAGGGTGAATAGATATGTCCTCGATTAATACATATTTAAAAGGTTTAAAAGAAGAAGTTTTAAGCATAAAATGGTATTTGGTTATATACCTCTTATTTTCAATATTATTTATTTATACAAGTAAATTCGGACCAAAAACTGCTCTAGCAGGATTTACAGTATTCACCACATTAAGCTGTATTTTATTATTAATCATAAACAAAAAAGAATTGCCCATACACAAAGTAGCTTTCTTAATTATCATTGTCTTTGGTTTATGTTTAGTCTTTTTAACTCCAATATATGGGGGACCTGATGAATTTGAACATATTGTAAGGGCAGAATTAACCTCCAGAGGAGAATTAATCCCTCAGTATATTGATAATCCAAGCAATAATCTAACTCATAAAGATTATATAAGCATAAGGTCAATCTATTTAATCAATCAGAAAAATGAATACCATGGAGCCTTGTTTCAAAAGACAATATTTCAAACCCCGTGGGATACTCAAAAGATAGATTACACACCGACATTTGTTTATTGTGCATTTGCCCAAAATCCTTTTTATGGATATATTGCACCTGCAATTGGAATGTGTATAGCAAAGATATTAGATTTAAATAATATATGGTTATTATGGCTTGGAAGATTGTTTAATTTAATATTATATGCAGGAATAGCATCATATGCAATTAAAAAAGCTCCAATATATAAAGAAGCATTATTTGTATGTGCCTGTTTCCCATTATCCATTGCCCAAGCCTCAATAATAAGCATAGATGCGACCATAAATTCATTGATGTTACTTGTAATTGGATATTTCCTATACATGTATGAATTAGAGGATCATACCCTAACTTGGAAACATATAGCAATCTTTTCCACTTTAACATTATTATGTGCATTAACGAAAATAACATTCATAGCATTAGGATTGTTAATATTTCTAATACCTAAATCCAAATTCAAAAATAATAAAACAAACATATTGAAAGTAGTCGGATTTTTAGCTATTAGTTTACTTACAGAATTATGGTTAAAGCTATATGCAAACAAAGTAATTGCAAACTGCGGAAACAGGATGTACTACCTTAGAAATGAGGCAAGTCATAAAGCATACATATTACATCATCCAATCTCCTATATACAAAGCATGTTACATCCACAGTTACATTCATTTTTACTGAAAAATATGTTTCATTTTGGTAATAACGGACTTATTAATGATGCCACCATGGGAGTAGCTTTAATATCCTTTTTAATATTCTGTATAATTTATCCGCAGAATAAGAAAATTAAAAGAAGTGGAAGGGTAGGAATATTCTTCATAGGACTGATAATCCTATTTGGAACAATTACCACATTATACTTATCTTATACAAAACGTTTCGATTTAATATTAGGTGTTCAAGGCAGATATCTATTACCTCTACTTGTATTTGCTCCAATGATATTAAATATTAATGATACATATAAACCTACATTTAAAACTAGATTATTACTATATACCTTTGTGATTTTCTTTTGTACAACACTTAGATTTGGAACAATCCTACAATATCTAATATTAATATAGGATTATTAATATTAAAGAATATTCTTTTATTTTTAATATCCTATTGGAGTAAAACCCTCTAATCGAATGACATCAGAACATTTATCTAATATATACTCAACAAAATCATCAACCTTACCATCATATCCAGGATTATATACCAGACCTAAGGAATGTCTTGTCTGATTTTTTAAAACAGAATTACCTTTAAAATAGCTGGCATTTAGAAAAGTATAAAGGTTATCAGAGTTCTTGACAAGTTTAAATGCATCAAACTGAGATTTGACTTCTTTTACAATATTGTAATCAATATCATTAAAGTTTAACGTGTCCCATACCAATCTCTGAGCTGTACCCTTAACAGAGACAAAATCCAAATTGGATAAATCATCTATAGCATTTATCTTCTGATTGTTTTCATCGTTTGAAACAAGAACCAGTGAATCAAATGCAATTGGAGTGAAATTTAAATCCTCCTTAAATGCCAAAAGGGGATCATCCAAGGCAAGAATATCAATCAAGTCATCCTTTGCAAGATCATATGCATTATCATTATCGGTACTTAGAACCTGAATATTGAAAGGCAAGTCTAATGATTCGATTAAACCTGTAATAATATGTCCGCCAGCAATACGAATATTATCTGATTTCTTAAGACGATTATTATAGGTATGATAGATATCCAAAAGTTCCAAACCCTTATCTGTAAGTTCGCTTCCGGAGCCTACCTTATCTACAAGTTTATATCCCAGAGACTTTTCTGCATTAATGATCCTTCTGTTAAAAACGGAATGGGAAATGCCTAACTCTTTAGCTGCTTTTCTTTGAGAAAATGTTTTAGATAACAGGTCTAAAGATTGAAACAACTTATAATTATAAATCCTATCATTTATTTCAATACCAATTACTGGTTTTACCTCATCAGTCATGATCATGCCTTTTAATATAATTAATAATTGCTAATTTTTTAATCTAAATCAAAATTAATATATAGTATATTATAGTTATTATTATAAAAATAATGTTTAGATAATATACGGGAAGATCAATATGGAGTTAATGAAATCATCTATTGAAGCGATTATAGAGAACGTGAAGGAAGCTGAAACCTATCTTGACAATGATGAAATTAATAATTTTATGAATGAGATTACCAATGCAGAGAATGTTTTTGTAATAGGTGCAGGCAGATCAGGACTTGTTGCAAAAGCCTTTGCAATGAGATTAATGCATTTAGGAATAAGTGCATATGTTGTTGGAGAGACCATATCCCCTGCAATAAATGATGAGGATTGTATTTTGGCAATTTCAGGTTCAGGGGAAACTAACACAATTGTCTCTGCTGCAAAAACATCCAAAAAAAGAGGAGCAAGAATATTGTCCCTAACTTCATATCCAAAATCATCCCTAGGAAAAATATCCGATGTTTCCATATATGTTAGAGGAAGAACTAAAGCTGAAGCAGATGATAAAAATTATCTTAAACGTCAAATCGATGGTAATTACACATCACTTACTCCATTAGGTACTGCTTTTGAATTGACCTCACTTATATTTCTAGACGGACTCATATGTGAACTAATGAACAGGCTAGGTAAAACCGAAAATGACTTGAAAAAAAGACATGCAGTACTCGAATAAATAAACTACAAATTTCTCCCATTTTTAATATTTTATCTACAATTATGAAATCTTTTATGGATTTATATAAATCCCATAAAACAGATTATAATATGCTATTTTTAATTTAACTAAATACACCTTAAATCAAATAAATACTATTTTTAATCTTAATTGGAATAATTTTAAGGAATAAAAACTATTCAATAAATTTAAACACCATTTTTAACAATTTAAAGAAATAACAGCCATTTTCAATTAAGGGATTAAAACATTATTAGATATAATTTTTCTAATAGAATCGATTAAAAAATAATTCCAAATACAAAAATACACCCATCTTTAATTGCTGTAAACGTTTTTTTAACACCTTCCTCAGTTAAATCTAATGAAAATCATACCATAACAGACATGGCAAATAGAAGTTTAACTGTGCCGGAAAGTGTTAGTAAAGTTGTTTCTACTAGCCCTCCAACTACCACAATACTTTACATGATTGCTCCGGATAAACTAGGAGAAATGAACTTCCAATGGACAAGTGACGAATTAAAGTATGTGCCTAGCCAATATCAGAATTATCCTAATATAGGCAGTTGGTATGGAACACAGACAGGAAACTATGAACAATTTTTAGCTACAGAACCAGAGATTATATTTGACTCTGTAGATGAAAGTGGTGAAGTATCCGATGTGGAAGATAGACAGAAAAAATTTGGTTCAATACCTGATGTTGCAGTTTACGATGATACAAATATTACTACAATGAATTCCTCTATTGAATTTGTTGGAAAGGTAGTTGGTGAAGAGTCAAAAGCTAAAGAACTTAACGAATTTAATGAAAAGAACATCAATAAAGTTGAAAGTGTAGCTAAAAACATTCCGGATAATGAAAGGAAAAAGGTATACTATGCCGAAAGTACCGATGGTCTATCAACTGATCCTTCAGATTCTGTACATGGCCAATTAATTGACTTATGTGGAGGAAAGAATGTTGCGGATATTGGAAATTCCAATTCCTCAAGTAGTGTGCAAGTTTCAATTGAACAGGTAATAAAATGGAACCCGGATATAATCATAACTACAGACTCTGAATTCTATAACGGCGTATATAATAACTCAAAGTGGTCCAATATAAAAGCAGTTAAGAACCATCAAGTTTATTTATCCCCTCCTCACCATACAAATGGTTTGACCGACCTGTAGGTGCTAATATGATAATGGGGGTCCCTTGGACTGCCAAAGTAATTTATCCAGAGAAATTTAAGGACATTAACTTAAAGGATGAAACCCATGAATTTTATAATGAGTTTTATCATATTGACCTAAGTGATGATCAGATTACAGAATTACTTAAAAATTCTGAATTAAACGAGACAAATATGTAATATTACAAGCATAAGGGAACTTTAATAGAGAGAATAAATAATTTTATGATAGAAATTAGAAAATGGTGGAAAAATGGAAGATAACAAGATATTGGAATGGACATTATTAATACTACTTCCAGTAATAATGTTCTTTTTATCATTTGCAATTGGAAGGTATCCAATAGCTCCTATTGATGTTATTAAAACAATATTAAGTCCTATAATACCTTCACTTACTGTTTCTCCATCAGTTTCAACCATAGTATTTCAGATAAGACTTCCAAGAATCATAGCCGCGATGTTAGTAGGTGCGTCACTGTCAATTGCAGGTGCTGCATTTCAGGGTATTTTAAAAACCCCCTTGTATCACCTGCCCTTTTAGGTGTTGCAAACGGTGCAGGATTCGGGGCAAGTATCGCCATTCTCCTATCAATGGGGAATGTGTTTATACAAATGTTCGCGTTTATATTCGGAATCATATCAGTTTCCATTACATATATAATATCCAAATCATATAAAAGTGGAGGAATACTTGTGTTGGTTCTTGCAGGAGTTGGAATCTCTGCGTTTTTCAATGCATTAATTTCCGCTGCCAAATTTATTGCAGACCCATATAACAATTGCCTCAAATCGTTTACTGGCTAATGGGTAGCCTTTCAAGTATCACCTCAAACAAATTATTAATAGCATTAATTCCCATAGTCATAGGCCTGGTAATCCTAATGGCTCTAAGATGGAGAATAAATTTACTTGCAATGGGTGACGAGGAGGCTCAGGCCTTAGGTGAAAACCCGGAAAAATTAAGATTGATTATCATCACAGCTGCAACACTTATCACCTCGGCGTCAGTGTCCATAAGTGGAATCATAGGATGGGTGGGACTTCTTGTACCACACCTTACCCGTATGATTGTAGGTCCAGACCACAGGATATTAATACCTGCATCACTAAGTATTGGTGCAAGCTTCCTACTTTTGATTGATGATATATCTAGAAGCATAATAAGTATTGAAATCCCGATAGGTATTTTAACTGCTGTGATTGGTGTGCCAATATTCTTATACTTACTTAGAAAAGGTTACTCAGAATGGTCATAGTTTCAATTAAAATATAATTTTTACCAAAGTGTTCTATAGAATTTAATATTAAAAATAAAATATCTTATAAAAGAAGTGTAAATATGGAAAAGTTATTAGATGTTGAAGATATCTCATTTAGATATGATGATGAATCCCCATTTATATTTGAGGATATAAGCTTTAATATAGACAAGGGAGATGTCCTATCTATTTTAGGTCCAAATGGAACCGGTAAAACCACACTTCTTAAATGTTTAAATGGCATTAATAAGCCAGATAAAGGGGAAATATTGATTAAAGGCAAAAATATCCAAAATATGGACTTTAAGGAGATATCCAGAAACATCGGATATATTCCACAGGGACATATCCCAACATTCCCATTTACAGTTGAGGAAGTTGTGATAATGGGAAGGGCACCTTACGTTAATCTAAGGGAATACCCAAAAAAAGAGGATATAGAAATAGCGGACAATGCACTTAAAACATTAAACATAGAATATCTCAAAGATAAAAACTACACAAACATCAGTGGAGGGGAAAGGCAATTGGTATTTCTTGCAAGGGTTCTGGCTCAGGAACCGGATATACTTATTTTAGATGAACCTACCTCACACCTTGACTTTGGAAATCAATTCAGACTATTGAATATCATAAAAGAGTTAGCTGCCAGCGGATTGTCAGTTATAATGAGTATCCACAACCCAAATCATGCATTCATTGCAAGCAACAAGGTAGCAGTTATGAAGGACAAACATTTTATAGCTTTCGGAAATCCCAACGAGGTTGTAACGGAAGAGAATATTAAAAAAGCATATGACGTTAATAATGTAAGATTAATTGAGCTTGAGGACAATCGGAAACTGTGTGTTCCTTATGAATAATTAGATAATGAAAAGTTATAGCTTATACTGGAAGATTAAAGCCAAATATTGTTTATAAATACTTATGTTGATTATATAATCAAATCAAATAAATAAATAAATAAATAAATAAATAAAATTAATAAAGGTGAAAAAATGGACTTAAAAGAATATGATGAACAACTTGCAAAAGTTAAAGAATTCCATGGTGAAGTCTGTGGAGGAATAGCTATTGGAACCAAACTTGCTATGTATGGAATGGAATTAATGGGAATGGAACTTAACAAAAGACATAAAAATTTAATGGTATTTGTTGAAAACGATAGATGTATGTCCGATGCTATTTTAGTTGTAACCCATTGTAACATGGGAAAAAGAGCATTGAAACAAATGTACTATGGTAGATTTGCAGTCACATTCTATAACATGGACACCGAGGAGGCAATCAGAGTATCTGATGCAGATGCAAACAAACCTGGAGATCAATGTGAAACTAAAGAAGAAATGGTCAAAAGATTTAGGGAGACCCCACCGGAAGAGTTATTCAATGTTGAAAAGGTAAGAATTGTAGGACTTAAAGAAGCTCAAAAACCAGGAGCACTTCACACCTCAACATTCTGTTCAGTATGTGGTGAGAAAATAGCTGATGATCAACAAGTTTACCTTGGTGGAAAACCGGTTTGTAAGGCATGTGCAATTGGTTCCTACTATGAAGTAATTGATGAATAGATTACCTCTATTATTTTTAATTTTTTAAATATTTTTTTATATTAAAAAATATTCAATCTAATAAATAAAACTATTTCTTAGTTTAAATAATAAAATTCTATTTCTGTAGCTCCCTATCAAAAAAAAACAATTAAAAAAAACATATTTACATTAAATTATTAAAAAAAACTATTTATTAATTAAAATCGATAACCCCCTATTTTTATAATCCCCCATCAAAACAGATTACAGTCCTACATTAACTTATTAAAAAAAAATTATCTTTTAATAAATAAAACATCAAGACTCACTTAAATATTTAAAAACAGATCTTAATAAAATAATAAAAAAAGATGAAAAAAATTAATAAAGTTTCTAAGGTCTTTGGTTAAAAATAAAGTGAAATATCTTAAAAATTTATAAAAAATATAAAGATTCTAATTAAGAATTGTCAATAAAGTCATGTCTATAATATTTCTATTACTATTTCCTCTCCATCATGTATATGATGAACCTCAATTAACTCATCTTTAATATTATTTAAGTCAACTTCAACACAGTCATTTAACATTTTACCATTAAGCTCTAAGTTGACCCTTACACCTTCACCGGTTTCTTCATCTGGTTCAACAATACTAATGACTTCACCAGGAGCATATATACGATTATAGGATAACTCTAAAGTGTCTCCAACATTTACCTTGTTAAAGATATAATCAATTGCCTCTTCAGGAGTCATTTGGATTTCTTCTCCATCTTGTACCATAATATCATCTCTTAGAATTTTTAAAATAATCTATTATATTAAGTATTATTTTTCAATTTATTAAAAACTTTTGATATTATTTATTTAGATTTCTACAATATTTTTAAATGATTAAATAAAATTTCACCCAATATAAAACAATACCCTTATTAAAAATCTAATTTTAAAGTTTTTATATAAATTCAATTTTAAGTGAAAATGATTAATTAAAGATAAAAATAGTAAAGAAAATCAATCTATAATCAAACTTAAAACAAATACCCAATAATTGAATGATTAAATAAGAAAATCAACTTAAAATCATAAAGCAATACCAATATTAAGCAATTCAAAATAAGAAAATCAATTCATAATCAAAATTAAAGTAAATATTCAACATTAAGCAATTCAAAATAAGAAAATCAATTTATAATCAAATTAAAGCAATACTGATTTAATGATCCATCTATAAAAGAAGTTTTTAAATGTTTATAAAAATCGTTTTTTAAAATAAGTTTATTTGAAAGTATTGAGTAAAGGGAATAAATTCCCTACCCAATTGTGTTTGTAAGGTTTTAAATCCCTTTTTCTATCTTAATCTGTTATCTCCGAGACTGATATATTCATCATCTTCATCTTTCCATGCAGATAATTTGTCTCTGTTTTTCTCAGCATCAAGATATAAATGTCCTTTACCGTTTAAAGCAATATCTCCTCTGTATTTGATGTAAGTTCCTTTGAATTGTACACCTTTTACATCAGGATCGGTAACAATTTCTTCTTCCACGAAACCTTCAAGTAATCTACCGAGTTTTCCGTGAATGACAATGTTACCGTTTTTCATTTGACCACCAGGCCAACGGTTTACATTACCATCAATTTCAATAAGACCTTTTCTCATGTGGATACCTGCAAGAATATCACAGTCACCTAATACGTGGATATGTCCCCCTACAAGACATTCACCACATTGTTTTCCTGCATTTCCATGAACTATGATTTGTCCTCCGGACATACCTCTCCATTCACCAATGTAAGAAGCACCAGTGAATTCTTTGGTGTTTCCGTAAATTTCAAGTTTTCCTCCAGACATTTCACGTCCTGCATGAGCTTCGGTATTACCTTTTACAGTAATGGATCCTCCGGACATTTCAGCTCCTACGTGTAAATCTACATCACCATTTACTATAATTTCTCCAGCACTCATTTTAGTACCAATGTATTTAACTCTTCCACAATCCCCATTAAAGATCATTTTTACTTCAGCAGGAGAGTCAGCAGTTCCTTCTACTGTAATATCAAAGAAATCGGTTAATGGGAATCTGGAGTTTCCTACAGGAACAGCATATTTATCGAAATCAGCTTCTTCCCAAGTGTAAATTGTATCTGGAATAATTTCATCCATTTCTAATGCAATTTGATTTCGTTTTTTTACATCAAAAGTAATAGTTTTCATTTTATCACCCTATTTACCTTCAGCTTCTACGTCAACTCTAATTGGGTTGGATAAGAAGTGGTCGTGTACTTTGTAGTTTTCCCATTTAACTGAGTAATATTGAGTAAAGAATGGCATGACTTTATCAAGAATTTCTTTTTCTTGTTCTTCCATACCTTTAACATTGGTCCAGATTACGTGGGAAGGTTTTGTACTAACAATTTCTCCATCTTTAACAACAATTTGACCGTCTTTAATAGTGTATTTAGCACGACTAAATGCTTTTTCAACAGCATCTGGGTTTTTAGATGGGTCAAAGTCATTAGGGTTAATATCGTATACAGCAATATCTGCATTAGATCCAACGGATAAGTTACCTCTGTCAGTGAAACCATGGATTTTTGCGTTAGCTGCTCTTGTAATAGTAGCTATGTCATAGAAATCATATTCTCTGTCAAGGGTAGCAAGGGAAGTTCTTTTGTAGGACCATTTGTGTACTTCACCGTTTTCAATCATAGACATCCTTTTTGGAGCACTCATTAACCAAGAGATAATTCTTGGGTATCTGGTGAATGGCCCTGCATTAGGATGGTCTGTGGTTAAGTTAATTTGCCATGGGTCTTTAATGAGTAAGAATAATTCAAGACCAATAGCCCATTGTAAAGTACTAACAGGGGTCTTAGGTGAGTAAATACATGGTATAATACCTGCAGCAGTTTCACATTCAATATCTGCGTTAACCCATTTTAATCCGGATAATTGGTATAAATCATATTCCATTGGTGCATCTGCAGTCATGGTAGTAGTTTCATCTAAGGTTACTTGACCAATATCTCCAGTAGCATAATTACAATGGTTCATGAATTTAGCGACATCTTGAGCTCCGGATCCAGCGTTCTTCCAGTTGGTTCCAGAGTATGAGTGGAATTGCATGTGAGTACAGTGTACAATTTGATCCCTTACTGATGCTGCTTTTTTAGTACTCTTAACAATATCCTTAAGTGAGTCAAGAGTTTCAATAGTAGTACCAGTGTTACCAGGGTGTCCTAAATCATTAGGGTGTATATGGATAGAGTGAGGAAGTCCTAATTTTTCATTTGCTTTTGCAAGTGATCTTACAACTTGTCTTGAGGTTACATCGAAATATGGTGGTTTATCATCATATCCATGTACATTCATACCCCAACCCCATGCTTCACTACCACAAGGGTTTACAATTTTTACACCATATCCTTTTGTAATCTTTAACCATGCAGAGATAAATGCTGCAAGTTCATCAATCTTGTTTTCTCTAGCAAGTTCTAATACAAACCAGTTGTTACCGAATAAAGTTAATGGGTTAATATCGAGGTTTGGAATGATACCGATTTCTTCGTGAGTGTGTTTTGCTTCTAAAGGAGGCATAGCTGCTTCACAAACAGTACCATAACCCATTCTTGAATATCTGTAACCAGTAGTAGGACAACTAGGAATGGAAAATCCGGATTCTCCTTTTTCTACTTTGGTTTTTTGAGTTACTCCTCTTCTTGAATCTTCAGGCCTGTATAATCTTCCTAAAACTAATTTTGGTCCTGCAACGTGAGCGTGTGTATCTACACCTGCTGGCATAACGATTTTATCAGTTACATCAATAACTTTTGCAGCAGAAGAAACGTCTTCAACGATTTTTCCGTCTTTGAAGTATACATCTTTTTTCTCAGCATTTATTTCATTAGCAGGATCGTAAACAATACCATTTTTAAGTATATATTCCATAAAATCACCTATATTTTTATTCTGCTGCCGGGTTAGGTACGTATTTAGGAGCTACGTTAGGTTCTTCTCTAAGTTTCATAACTCTTTCTTTAAGTTCACGTACAATCCATTCATCATCACGACAGGTTTCTGGTTTATCAATTGCTTTTTTCATGTAGATAGGTACACCATCCATACGATAACTGGTACCAGCACATTCTACACCAATAAAGGAACCAGGCAATACAACATCTGCAAGTTCAGTAGATGGTCCCCAGTGAATATCAATTTGAATAACTGGGATATGAGCTAAGTGTTGGTTTGCTCCGTTAGGGAAGTGAGCACCAGGATCAGCTGCAATTACCATGAATACATCTGGTTCTTTTCTTACAAGTAAATCTATAGTGTTAGTTTCACCTAACATATATCTTGCATATCCTCTACAGAAGTCAACACCAAATGCGAATCCAGTTTCATAAGCCATAAAGATGTTGAAACCGTTTACGTTAAAGTGACCTCTCATAGGAGTGAGTCCCCATTTACTTTCTTTGTTTAAGTCCATAACCATTTTAATTGCAATATCAATGTTTCTTTGTTTTGATAAAGTATGGGTTAAACCTAAACCGAAGAAGAGAACACCGAATTCTGCATGTTTCATTTCATCTACTAATTCATAGATATCTTCTTTAGGAATTCCAGAAACAACATTCTGAGTAAGTTTTTTACCTTTGATTACAGCTCTAATAGCATTGTAGAAACCGTAATCACCGTTTTGTTCAAATCCAATCCATTTATCAGACATTTTTGCGGTATCTGAGAATTTTGGATCCATAGTTACAACAGTTCTATCAAATCTTCCTCTTTGTCTGAAGTATCCACGAGGGAATACGGAGTATCTAGCCATGTGTCTTGGGTGAGAGTTCATAGCGTTACTACCAGAGTAAACAATCATATCTGCCCTGTTTTTAACTTCACCTAAGGTTTGAATAGGGTATCCTGCATTTTGAACAGCTTGTAAACTAGGTCCGTGACAAATGGTAGCTTGGTTATCTAAAACAGCACCAATATATTGACCTAATTCAAGTCCTTCTTTCATACATTCGATAGAGGTTTCAGACCAACCATAGAATACAGGTCTAACAGATTCTGCAATGTATTTTGCAGCAGTATCAAGTGCTGTATCCCAATCAGTTTCTTCAAGTTCTCCGTCTTCTCCTCTAACCATAGGTACAATCAATCTTTGATCCATATCTTCCATAATTTTACTTGCACCTAATCTGCATGCATGTCTTACAGCAACTACATGACCGTCTTTAATTAAGTAGTCTAAATCATCACAGTTACATCCACAGAATGCACATGTACAGTTTTCTACAATTTCATCATAATCAGTTACTGGTGGTTCATAAGTCATCGAATTCCTCCCATTTACGTCCTCTATAAACAGGTCTTTCACCTAATGATGGCATATTTTCAATTACTTCATCATCAGTTTCATTAACATATTTTTTATAAACTAATCTCATGAGATCAGCCATTAATAAAACTTTTCTATCTGTTTTTTCAACAGTACATTTAACCCCTTTGTATGTAGGATCTGAACAACAGTAAGTTTCATGACTTACTACAGTATTTGCCCATGGTCCTTTACAAATAAATACTGTTCCTTCATGAGGTGCATCCCTAGATTTAGCAGCGTTTACAACAACTTCACCATAATCAGTTTTAACAAGTACAGTATCCCAGTTGTTAACACCTAATTTTGCCATGTCTCTAGGATCCATATAACAGGTTCCTGATGCATTTTTATATTCTTCTTTTAAAGTAGAACCTCTTTTCTTACAAGCACCTTGGTAAATATCGGATCCGGTATTTAACATACAATGTAATATTTTTTCTGAACCTTCACCGGATGGTTGTTCTAAATCACCGACTACAGGTTTACTTAAATAAGTATTTGCATAATGCATAAATATCACCTTATTCTAACCAAATTGCGTCTACAGGACAGAACATTTGACATGTTCCACATTCATCACATTTTTCAGGTGAAAATAATTTAATGAAACCATTTTCTACCATCATTATGGTTTCCTCTGTTTTTGAACCGTGTCCACCAGCTACTTCTGGACTAATGGAAGCGTTAATAGGACATGCTACAACACAGACTCCACATCCTAAACAATTATCTTGATTTACTTTAAGTTCCATCTATATCACCTAATCTTTTAAAGCTTCTAAAGCATCTGTCCAAGATTCAGAACTGGTAGGAGTGTATTTGATACTAGTTCTAGTTACTTCTATTGCGTCATTAGGACAGATTCTTGCACATGCTCCACATTTAATACAATAATCATCATTTGAAACGATTTGAATAGATCTTACACCTGGTGCATCTACTTTAGGGAAGGATAATGCATTACATGGACATACATCTATACATGCTCCACAAGTACCACATTTATCTGGGTAAGTTACTAATTTACCAACAAATGCTTTTTCAACTTTTGCAGCATCAGTAGGACATACACCAGCACACCATCCACATTTAATACAAATAGATTGATCAATAATAGTAGAA
This sequence comes from Methanobrevibacter boviskoreani JH1, assembly GCF_000320505.1. Classification (NCBI taxonomy): domain Archaea; kingdom Methanobacteriati; phylum Methanobacteriota; class Methanobacteria; order Methanobacteriales; family Methanobacteriaceae; genus Methanobrevibacter; species Methanobrevibacter boviskoreani. Next base: position 18,475 of record NZ_BAGX02000022.1, on the reverse strand, counting down.
CCAGTTACTTTTGCATCGTTTTCATCTAAATCATATTCTCCATAGGAACATAATCTACATAAAGCTTTAATAGCGTCTACAGGACAGGATCTTTTACATACTAAACAGTATACACATTTATCAGTATCAATTTCAATTGATTCTTTACCAATTGTTTTAGTTACATCAATTGCATCTGCAGGACACATTTCCTCACAGATTCCACAGTGAATACATTCTTCCTCAATTACTTCAATTTCACCAGTGACCAATTTAGATCTGTCAGGTAATTTTCTTTGTACAGTAATTGCATCTCTAGGACATGCAATTTCACAATTACCACAATAAATACATTCTTCATCATCAATTTCTGCACTAGAAATATATGATGGGTATCCTTCGATGTTTTCAATTGGTTCATCATCAATTGTTAAATTTAATGCATCTGCAGGGCATAATCCACTACACATTCCACAAAGAACACATTTTTCTTCATCGATACTAAGTTTGGTAAGGTTTCCTGCTTTATTAGTTTCTAAAACATTATTTTGAGCGATTTTTTCATGTCCACTGAAATAAGTTCCAGTATAATTACGTTGAATACTTGCTATGTTCTCTAAAGTTATAGCTTCAACAGGACATGTGGATTCACAAATTCCACAACCAATACAAACATGATCGTTGAAAGAAAGAGTACGTAATTCTTCTGCTGATCTTATAATTTTAAAGTCATTACCATTAATTTCTTTCTCATTTTTGATCATTTATTAACCTCCAAAATTCTGATTGAATGTGTAGGACATTCTTCTTCACAAGTAAGACATCCACAGCATAAATCAGATTCTATTTTGGCTTTTAATGAATCTAGTTTAATAGCCTTCATTACACATAAATCTACACATAATCCGCAGCCAATACATGAATTCGTAATAATGGTTTTATATTCCTTATCCTTAAGAATAGAAACCATAGTACGGATATTATCCAAATCTTTAAACAAGACCTGCACCATTGATAAAAAATCTTTAGGACACATATTTATAATTGTATCTGCAACTTCAATAGAGCCCCAAGATAAGTTACTACCATTAAGATAATGTGAAACAGTAGAACGATCAATATCTAGCTTTTCAGCAATCTCTTTATGAGTAAAACCCCTACTTTTTAACTCAACTGCAGCCTTGTATTTAAGACCAGATGCTATATGTTTCGGCATATTATCTACCATGTGTATTAATTACACATATGTTTTATGCATATATAAACATTGTCCCAAGATACAAGCCAAAAATTTTATAAATAAGTGTGTACTAAATACACTTTTTTATTTTTATTTTTTAAATATAAAGATGTTATTTTATAAAAAAATAAATATTAATTAGTATCTTAATATATAAGCTACTTAAAAATATTTAATAATTAAAAAAATAATTATTTATTTATAAATTAAAATTTTAACAAATTTTTAATTTTAAGATCTAGGAAAAAATTTCTTAAAAAAAGGTGAAAAATGGTGATTTTTCCATGAATTTTTAGTTAAAATTAATAATAATTCTTATAGATGTGTTAATACTACACTTTTTTTAATACTTATTAATAAATTAGTATTAATTAAGGGATTACACTTGAAATCCTACTAAAAAATTTTAAAAAATTAACATTAAAAAAAGTACATCCGAAATATTACTAAAACCTACCATGAAATTAATATTAAAAAAATTCATAAAATCCTAGTCTTGATTAAAAATAAATTAATGACAGGAATGACTACACATGAAATTCTATAATATTTGTTAAAAAAAATAAACCAAATACGGAATAGCTTTTCCACGAGAAAATCAATTGAAAAATATTATATTTATAAAAGTAAATATATTAATAATAATATTATTTAAGGAATAATTTAATTAAGTAATATTTTTTTAAAAGAAGGAATATTATTTTTTTTAAGGAAAATTTAATTTATCCTATTATTTAGAGGGATAATAATGAGAATAATATCAGTGGTAGGTAAAAAAGATACGGGAAAAACCTCATTAACTGTCCGTATCATTAAGGAGTTAACAGACAGAGGATATAAAGTTGCTAGTATTAAACATTCCCATCATCAAATGGAAATGGATCATGAAGGAACAGATACATATAAGCACACAGAAGCGGGATCCCAATTTACAGTAGGTGTTGGTGCTAGAACATACTTTAATATTGACGAGGTATTTTCATTGGAAAGACTATTGTTTTTAATAAAAATGATAGAAGAACCTGATTTTGTAGTAATTGAAGGATTTAAGAACTATAATTATCCAAAAATCTCAACATCACCAGAACTTGAAGATGACTATACAATGGCACTTGTAGACGCCAAAAACATTAGCGATGATGAGGTAAAGGAACTGGTTGATAAGGCTGAGCTTATTGGATACGACATTGTACCAACCTTATTTACTAAAGACTGCGGATACCATGATGGAGAATCCATAGGTAAAGCAATCATTAATGGAGATTTGGACTACGAATATGATAAACAAGCGGATGTCAGTTTATCTATAGACGGAACTGTAATCGGATTAAATGAATTTGTAAATGATTTTCTAAAAGATACAATTCTAGGAATGTTAAAATCTTTAAAAATTGAAGAATATGGCGTTAAGGATATCAAAGACATTCAGATTAACATTAAAAACAAGAAATAGGTGTTTATCATGACTGTTAAAGATAACTATGATAGACCTATAATCTCTTTTAGAATGTCTATTACAAATAGATGCAATGTTAATTGCTTATATTGCCATCATGACGGTATGCTTCCATCAAGTGAAGAGATGACACCAGATGAGATTGCTAAGATATCCGAAGTTGCAAAAACATTAGGAGTTAAAAAAATAAGGATTTCAGGTGGAGAGCCGTTAATTAGAAAAGACATTGTTGAAATTATTGATAAAATCAATAAAATTGGATTTAAAGACATTTCAATCACAACAAACGGTACTTATCTTGCCAAATATGCGGAAGATTTAAAAGATGCAGGATTAAACCGTGTGAATGTTAGTCTTGACACATTAAACAGAGACACCTATAAGTTCATAACCCACAAGGATTATCTTCAAAGTGTAAAAGAGGGTATTCTTAAAGCCGTTGATGTAGGTCTTTACCCTGTTAAAATCAATATGGTCTTAATGAAGGACATTAATCAGGATGAAGTATGGGAAATGTTTGATTTCTGTCGTGAACATGGCCTTATTCTACAGATTATAGAACTTATGGAAAGCGAAAGCTGTGAGGACAACAATGTTTTCAGCAAGAAATACCATTATAATATAAACCCAATTGAGGAAAAGCTTGCTAAGATTGCAGATGGTGTTAAAGTCCGTGAATTTATGCAGGATCGCCGTAAATATTATATCGGCAATGGCGAGATTGAGATTGTAAAACCAATGGACAATACAAGATTCTGTAAGAACTGTTCAAGACTTAGACTTACACCATCTGGCAAAATTAAACCATGTTTACTTAGAAACGATAACCTAACTGATATAATTGGACCTTTGAGAAATGGTGCATCTGATGATGAGTTAAGAGAAATATTTCTAACAGGTATTAATAAAAGAGAACCTTATTACAATGATAATAGACAATAAGGTTTTCAACAATACCTTAAACTACTTTTTTTTAAAATAAGATGTATTTAAATAAATCATATAAAAACTGCTATTTCTAAAAACTAAAAAAGATTTAAAGATTTATCCAGATATTAGATAGAATATATGGAAAAATTACAATATATCTAGAATTAAAAATATCTTAAAGATTTACAAAAGTATAGATAAATCATGAAAAAATCAGTACTTCTAAAAACTAAAAGATCCTAAAAAGGAAGATTAAAGAATCACTATTTCTAAAAAATAAAAATCTTAATATTTAAAAATTATTATAAACACCTTAAAAAGTATCATCGATATAGATGAAATATATAAAAAAACTAGTTTTTTAAAATTAAAAATTTTAATTTAATTTGAAAATATTAATAAAAACAATAAAAAGGATTATTGTTTAGATTAATAGTTAAATAGGGAATATTCGTATATCACCAGTGATTAAACTTTCAATAACACCAAGAATGTTAGGAGGATGCTCAGCTAATGAAGCGTCAACTGCGTCTCCCCTGTCATTACCTTCTCCCCAATTCTTTTGACGAATATCATCAATCATGTCATTTCCAAATATTCTATTTGATGCATTATTGTTAACTGTAACACATATATTTGGAGTAACATTATATGAATATTGCATAATCTCCTTTGCATCTTCATATGGTTTTCCATTACTAAATAAGAATATATTATGTAAAGTACTACCTTCAGCATTAGTTGAACTACCAGGATATATCCAGGTAAATCCAGTTGATAAAGACCATAATGCGGCCATATCCACACCTGGCTCCTGTACACTTTCACTAGTATCCTCTGCTAAAAATAATACATTAGAACTTAATAGAAATATAAGTAATATAGCAATTATTAAAACCACTATTTTTCCTAATGCCTTCATATCTATCACATGCTTTTATTTTTAACCATATTAATAATATCTTTTAAATTATATAAATTATATGTTTTTTCTACTAATTTTACTTTATCATTATTGATTTACTTAAAATGAAATTTAACTAATTAAATTAAAAACAAATAGAAAAACATGTGAAAATAGATTTTAACCAAACCAGATAAAAAAAAGCATATTTTAAAAAATTAGAAGATGAAATCCAATTAGAATTTTAAAAAAAATAGAAAGTATAAAACTATCCAAATAATCCTACTTTGTAAAGACAATTAAATAGTGGGATTTACCTTGTTCGATATCCTCACCTGTATCATCATTTAATGATACTAATTTAAGTCCATGTTTGTTGAATAATTCTTCCAATTCCTCAGGACTACTTCTAACTGGATATGGAGGACCATGTCTTGTTTCTTGTTTTTTATAGTCCATAATTGCTATTTTTCCACCAGGTTTTATAATTCTCTTTAGTTCCTCAACAGTTTCATCTAATTTTCTAACTGCTTTAAAACCATGGAAAACATTGATCATCAAAATAACATCCATTGAGTCATCATCAACATCCACATGATCTGTTAAATCTCCGACAAGTGGAATTAAATTTGAAATATCATGTTCATCCTTATATTTACTTAAATCTTCTATAGATGGCCCATATATATCTACTGCATATACTGTTCCATTATCATTCAATATTTTTAAAGCCTCAATTGATGCATGTCCGTCCCCACAACCTGCATCCATAAAATTCTCATCACCTTTAAGATTTAAACTATTGATAATCTCATTTGCATCTAAAAATGACTCACTTGAAAAACCTTGAACCCTATGTCCATTTGCTGGAGTCATGTTAGCTTTTCCTGCCATAATTTCACCATAATATTTTTTAATAATTGTAAATTTTTATTTAATAATAGTCTGTTTAATACATTATATAACTATTTACATATCGACAATGGAAATATAAATGTAAAAAAATAATATTAAATTCATAAGAGGTCTTCTAATTAGTCTTCTAATTAAATTCAGAAATATTAAAATTTATAAAAAAAGTGTTTAAAAAAGAGTAAATATTTTTTAAGAGTAAGAATCGTTTTTTTTAAATTGAGTGAAAAAAATAAATAGAGGAAAAATTAGTATTTTAATCCTCTTTTTAAGTAATCCCTAGTACCGGTATCTTCGAACTCGGTAAATGGTAATGGTGTATCGGTGTTATCAATACCACTGTAGTAATCAAATTCATCTCTGATTTTTTGGTTAACAGTAGCCCAGATTTTAGATACTGGAATTTCACATGGACATACTTCACTACATTGGCCACAGTTAGTACAAGCATCTGCCATATGTACCATACGAGTTAAATGGAAGAATGGTGCTGCAGGGGTGTATCCACCAGGTACCCATTCAGGACCGTCTGCTTCAAGACAGCAGTCTTCACAATAACAAAGTGGACATGCTTCACGACATCCGTAACATTTCATACATTTGGATAATTGGCCTTTATACATCTTTAAAACATCAAGAATATCACCAGTGGTACCAGCGAAGTCTTTTTCTCTTTGTTTTGAAGCATTTTTAACCATTACATTATCGATTTTCTCACGGATTTCAACACCTTTTGGAATAGGTTCAGCAACTTCAATAAGTCCTGCATCGGTTACCTTAGTTAAAATATCTGCACCCTTTTCAGAACAAACCTCTACAAAGGTAGCTTTACCAGATAATTCTCCAATAACCCCCCAGTTACCTAATGCTAAATCTGCATTGGTTGGGATGTTCATGGTACATCTTTGACAGTTTTCACGTCTACCTTTACCTTCTTTTTCAAGGTCATCTATTTTAAATGCCTTTTCAGTTCCGTCGGCATAACCCATTACAAGTTTACCTTTTTCAATTTCCTCTTTTACAATCTTGGTAGGATCCATTTCATAGACTTCTTTAATCATTTTAATGGTATCTACAGGAGGCATAGTTCCTCCACAGTTTACACCAATCATGATTACGTTGTCTTCAATAATCTTACCTTTTCTCATTAATTCCCTAATGGTCATAGCATCACAAGGTTTACAGGTGATTGCTACTTTCATGTCTCTTGCACCATCTAAGTATTTACTTAAGAATTTAGCTAAGTTTAATGTACCGCAGTGAAGGGAACCTGCAGATTTGATTACATCTTCAGGGTCAGTAATAAGAATTGGTTGTGCATCATATAAATCCCATCCTTCTTCTACAGCAACAACAGCATCAACGATACCCTCTTCAAGTAAGTATTTCATGATTGTTGTAACTGCTCCACCATATTCTCCTTTTTCTTTAATTGCATCATTAGCAGAGTATGCATATGCCATATCATTTACTTTGAATGTCATCTAAATCTACTCCTCGATTTTTTCAACTTTAATAGCACAAGCTTTAAGTTCTACCATTTTAGATTTAGGATCAAATGAATCAGAGTTAGTTAACATATTTGCAGCACATTCTGAAAAGTGCATAGGGATATTAACAATACCAGGTTTAATATCATCAGTAACTCTAGCAGGGATATCAATAGTTCCTCTTCTTGAACTTGCTCTTACTATTTCTTTATCAAGAATACCTAATTTATTAGCATCTTCAGTACTTATTTCAATATATCCTGTTTTTACCTCATTATCTAAAGTTTCACATCTTCTAGTCATTGCTGCATGGTAATGGAATAAAAGACGTGTAGTAGTTAAGAGTAAAGGATATTCTTCATCAGTTTTTTCAACAGGTCCTAAGTGTTCTAGAGGTTGGAATATAGCTAATCCATCAGGATGTGAGAATTTTTCTTCATACATTAATGGACCACATGGATCATCTTCACTTAAACAAGGCCAGTGACATGCTTCAGGAGTATCTAATCTATCAGAGGTAATACCATGCATAACTGGTGCAACTTCTCTGATTTCTTCCCAAATATCTTGAGCAGTTTCATAATGGAATTGTTCAGGATGTGCGTCTGGTCCCATTTTTTGAGCTAAAGCTTCCATAATCTTCCAATCTAACATAGCTTCACCAGGTGGGTCTTGAGCCTTACGGACTCTTTGAACACGTCTTTCACCATTAGTGAAAGTACCGTCTTGTTCACCCCATCCTGCTGCAGGGAATACAACATCTGCTACTTGTGCAGTATCAGTCAAGAATAAATCTTGTACAATCAACATGTCCAAGTTAGCTAATGCCTTTCTAGTATGGTTAATATCAGCATCAGATAACATAGGGTCTTCACCAGGTATGTATAAGACTTTTAAATCACCGTCGTATGCAGCATTCATCATTTCAACTAAAGTTAATCCTGGAGTTGTACTCATATTTACTCCCCAGTAATCATTCATCCAGGCAGTAGTTTCAGGATCTTTTACTTTACGATAACCTGCATAATCAGTAGGTAATGCACCCATATCACAAGCACCTTGTACGTTGTTTTGTCCTCTTAATGGGTTTACACCAGTACCTTCTCTACCGAGGTTACCGGTTAACATTGCCATGTTAGCAGTGGACATTACGTTATCTACACCGTGTGAGTGTTCGGTAATACCTAATGAGTATACGATAGCTGCTTTATCAGCTTTAGCATAGTCAATTGCAATTTGTTTAATTAAGTCTTTATCAGCTTCAGTGATTTCAGCAACAGTGTCTAAGTCGTATTTTTCAACAACTTCCTTAAATGCCTCATAGTTTTTGGTTCTGTTCTTGATGAACTCTTTATCTTCAAGACCTTCATCTATGATGATTTTCATCATACCATTTAATAAAGCCACATCAGTACCTGTTTTAAATTCAAGGTATACATCAGCAATTCTTGCAGTAGGGGTATAACGAGGATCGATTACTACAATTTTTGCACCGTTATTTTCTTTTGCCCTAATTAATTTACGTCCAAACAATGGGTGAGCTTCCATACTGTTTGCACCGATAACAATAATGTAATCTGATTGTTCAATGGAATCAAATCCATTAGTCATAGCACCTGAACCAAAGGTGTTAGCAAGTCCTGCTACTGTAGGACCGTGACAAATACGTGCACAGTGATCTACATTATGAGTACCAACTGCTACCCTTGCAAATTTCTGTGTCACATAGATGTTTTCGTTAGGTGAACGTGCACATGCATAGAAACCAATTTTATTAGGATCTTCAGCTTTTACTTCGTTTAATTTATTTGCAACTTTAGTTAAAGCTTCATCCCAAGTAGCTTCTCTTAATTCTCCGTTTTCCCTAATTAAAGGAGTAGTTAATCTATCTTCTCTATTAATAAATTGATATGAAAAGTTTCCTTTTGGACATAATTTTCCTGAGTTAACAGGGTTTCTTTTCCATGGTTCAACACCACAGACTTTACCGTCCTTAACGACGAGGTTTAGTCCACAACCAGTTCCACAAAATGGACATATAGTTGGAACATATTTAATCTCAACCATTTTATAATCTCCATATTAAATTATAATTCTAATCCAAATAATTTAAAAATAAAAGCTGTAGAAAAAAATGTTAGCACTCTATAACATTTTAGTGTTTAGTTAAATACAGCTTTTTTATTGTTTTCAGTTATTCTCTAATATAAACAAGGTAGTATATACAAGCTACAAATAGTGCCCCTCCAACTATGTTACCAATAGTTACAGGAATTAAGTTGTTTACAAACATATCAGCCCAGGTAATTTTAGCACCACAGAAAATACCTAAAGGAATGAAGAACATATTTGCTACACTGTGCTCAAATCCGATAGTAACGAAAGCCATAATTGGGAACCAGATACCGAAGATTTTACCTATTACATCATCAGATGCAACAGCTAACCAACAAGCTAGACATACAAGCCAGTTACAACCGATTCCTCTAAGGAAAGCTTGTGTCCATGTGAGTGATGCAGTTGCTTTTCCAGCAGCCATGAATTTTGCACCACCTAATGCTTTAGTAGTAGCTACAGTTACTGCTCCAGCTTTAAATGGGTCAGCAGACATAATTCCAGTACAATATGCTAATACATATGCTACAAATAATCCACCAACTAAGTTGAAAATCCAACTAATAACCCAGTTTTTACCTAATCCTCCCCATGAGTTTTTACCACTTAATGCACCCATGGTCATGTATAGACAGTTTCCAGTGAATAAGTCAGATCCACAAATAATAACCATTATTAAACCTACAGGGAACACTGCCCCGAATACAAATTTGCTTAAACCAATTGGATATCCTGCAGCTGTCATTCCTGCATTTGCAATCTCAGCTAATAATCCACCGAATGCAATGTATGCACCTGCAAGAAAACTTAATAATATTGCGTCACCTACAGAAGTATTAGCTTTTGCTCCACCAGTATTTGCTACTGCTACAGCTACTTCTTTAGGAGATTTTAATGAACTCATTCTCTCAACCTCTTTTTTTTATCTTATATTTCTTTTCATAATACAGGGGTATCATATTTCTCCCACAAAATATGAAACAGTTACAAGTATTATACTACTATCTTTCAACATGTATTAATAAAGACTTTTTTATTTGATTCAAATAAAAAATTTTATATATGGTGAATTGATAATATTAATTATTATAATTAAAAATCATTATAATTTCTATTTTTTTCAAATAATATTTTCAAAATAACTTATAAACTGATTTTATTTTTCAATTCTAAAGGTTAAAAATTCTTTAAACTAATATTTTACATTGAATTTAACTTCTTTTTTCAATATAAATCAATTTTATTTAATTTTTAATATTATTTTAATAATTTCCGTAAATCGTGATAAACCATGATAGATTTTTTTAAAATAGATTTTTTAGGAATTTTAAAAAAACTTGTTAATGAAGGTTTTTCAATAAATTAATCGTTATGAAACTATTTTTATATCGATATTTTAGGAAGTTCAAAAAATCATTTACACATTAATATTATCATGATAAATCATTATAAATCATGGACTTTCTTAAGATCTAAAGGGAAAATTTATTTAATTTAATGTATTTATTTGATAAAAAAAGAACATTATCAAGTTATTTTTATATAAAAATTTTTAATTTCATCTAATATACTATTTAAATCAATAATAAATCTTATAAATTATATCAATATTCATAAATTAAACTTAATTAAATTAAAATTTATAAAAAATAGAAAATGTTAAAAAAATTCCATATAAGATAGCTAGAAAATAAGAAAAATGATCTTTAAATAAAAGATTGAAAAATAGAAAATAAAATTGTAGCATTAAAATTAAAAATAGCTACAATTAACTTGATAATTTAATTTTGACTTGCTTTTTTAACAGGTGGAACATATGATTTAAGTAGTAATGATAAACTAATTACTGTAACAGAACTTAATGCCATTGCTAATGCGGAAAACTCTGGTCTGAAAAGTATACCATAAGCAGGATATAATACTCCAGCCGCAAGTGGGATTAAGATTGCGTTATATGCAAATGCCCAGAAAATGTTTTCCTTAATTCTAGTCATTACCTTCTTAGATATTTGGACAGAAGCAACAACATTTTCAAGATCACCTTCCATAAGTACTATATCACCACTTTCCATAGCAACATCGGTACCTTCACCTAATGCAATACCAATGTCTGCACCTGTAATAGCCGGTGCGTCATTTATTCCATCACCAACAAACAGGACCCTACCTTTCTCATTGTCCTTTTGAAGCTCTTCAACCTTGTCTAATTTTTCATTAGGAAGAACGTCACTTACAACATGATCTATTCCAACCTTATCTGCCACAACATGTGCGGTTTTACCATTGTCACCTGTTACCATATAGGTGTCGATATCCATATCATGAAGTTGGCTAATTGCATTTGCAGAGTTATCTTTAATCTTATCCATTAAGGTTAAGATTCCGGAAACCTTCTTATTAACAGCTAGGAAAACAGCTGTTTTTGCTTCAGATACAAACTTATCAAATTCTTCAAGATTGTCAGATGATATTTCCACACCATTTGCTTCAAGTAAAGCCTTGTTTCCAACCAAAACCTCTTCGTCATTAATGAATCCCTTAAGTCCCTTACCTGTCACATTCTCAAAGTCCTCAACATCCAATACATTGGTATTTTTTTCAGTACCATAGTCTACAATTGCATTTGCAATTGGGTGGTTGGAGTTTTTCTCAATACTTGTAACATAGGATAAGACATCAACATCTGAGTCATTTAATGTTACCACATCAACAACCTCAGGTTTTCCCTGGGTGATAGTTCCGGTTTTATCAAATACTGCAACGTTTACCTTCTCAGATGTTTCCAAGGTTTCACCATTTTTAATAAGGATTCCGTATTCTGCTGCCCTTCCAACACCTACAGTCACAGCAGTAGGAGTTGCAAGTCCTAACGCACATGGACATGCCACAACCAATATTGAAATCATTGTAGTAAGTGCAAACAATAAGGTTGAGCCTAATACAAAGTACCATAAAGCGAATACCACAAGTGCGATTGTGATGATCACAGGTATAAATACACTAACTACCCTATCTGCAAATCCTTGAACAGGTGGTTTTGAGGATTGTGCTCTTTCTACAAGTTCAATGATTTGTGATAGGAGAGTGTCCTTACCTATCTTCTTAGCCTGTATCTTTATGATACCGTCCTGATTTATAGTACCTGCAAATACATCCTCACCCTTTTCCTTAAGTTTTGGTACAGGTTCACCATTGATCATTGATTCGTCCACATAGGATTTACCTACCACTACTTCACTGTCTGCAGGAACCTTTTCACCAGGTTTGACAAGCAGGATATCATCTATTTGGATATTTTCAATAGGTATTTCCTCTTCACTTAATGTGTTTCCCCTCTCATCAATTGTAACCTTAATAGCTGTTTTAGGCTGAAGACCTATTAATGATTTAATTGATGAAGAGGTTCTTCTTTTAGCTTTAGCTTCTAGATACCTACCAATCATTAGAAATGCAGGAAGCATTAAAGCAGTATCATATAACATGAAACTTGAATCCAGTACGATTCCAAATGTTCCAAGAACACTGGATCCGTATGCTACCAGTATACCCATGGTATACATTACGTCCATATTAAGACTCTTATGGAATACACCGGTAAGACCTGCCTTAACAATCGGATATGCCACATAGATAAATGGAATAATTGATATGATCAATGATAATTCACCCATAGTTAGGTATGGAACCATCACATGTGCATACATGATGTACATCAAGAGTCCTGAAAAGACCAAACCTACAACGATCCTATTTCTTTTTTCTTTAAGGTCCTTCTCATAGATTTCCTCTTCATCATGCTCGTTAAGGTCTCCCTCAAGTCCAAGATATTCGAAACCGAAATCCTCTATGGCCTTTCCCATCTCATCTACAGAGATTTGATTATGGTCATATTCAACAGTCACAATACCAGTAGTCAAATCGGCATGAACCTTGAATACACCATCCTTTCTCATTAAACCCTTTTCAATAGTTAGAACACATGACGCACAATGCATACCATGAGTTCTAAGTTTAACTTCATCGGTCCTAACCTTATAACCAAGACCACTTACAGTTTTATCAATATCATCAATGGACACTTTCTTAGAATCCATTACAACATGTGCCTTCTCAGAGTTTAAATCGACACTAGCCTCATTAATACCTTCCACATTATTAAGTGATTTTTCAATTGAAACAGCACATGATGCGCAATGCATTCCCTCAATTGGAAGATCCATTGTTTTTGTCTTAGCCATTTCCTCCTCCTATTTTTATATAATCAGATAAATCCATTAACCATATTTGATTATTAAAATTTATAGATAATAATTAATTATAAGTAATGGAAGTACTTTAGTTCCCTCTGATTATATAAAAATCCATATTATATATTCACACTTACCTCACAATACCAATAATATAATAATTGTTATATTGAAAAATCTGGATTTTTAAATTTTAACTAGAAATAATTAAAAAATAAAAAAAGGGATTTAATCTACTTTAAATCCTGCATCCTCTACAGCTTCTTCAATATCAGCATCAGTTACTTTATCAGTATCATAGTCAATGATTACATTATTATCTTCTAAACTTGCTTTAGCATTATCTACACCGTCTAAATCGGTTAAAGATAATTCAACAGCTTTTACACAGTTAGGACAATGCATTCCTACAACACTTACTTCTTTAGTTTCTTTTGCCATAATTTTGCCTCCAATAATATTAATTATTAATTAAAAATTAATAACAAATAATACTTCCAAATATAGTATAATTTTCATACACCATAAATATATAGTATACATTCATAGATTTAGATATATCATATGAATACCAATTCAAATAAGAATTGTTTATTCTAGTATATAAACCTATTTTTTAGTCATGCCTAAAAAACTTTTTGGTATTTATAACATTAAGGTTTGAAAACAATCATTTAATTATATCCTCAATTAAAACTAGAAGATCTAAAAAAAGCTTAAAAATAGCTAAAACATTTATAAAATGTTTGATTATTAAAAATATCTAAAAAATAGTAAAAATATGGTTGTTGATTAAAGGACAATCAATCATAATAATGTAATGGTTTCCTCATCACTGTTTACTTCCACTCTTCTACCATTAACTAACTGGTCAGTGTTATCCGGTGAATCCACCATTGGAATATCTGACATAATAGCTCCTGTGGCAATAATTGGTTCTGCTTTAAGACATATAATAGCCTTTGGTGCGGTGTTGTTTTTCATCATCTGAAAAATCACATAAGAGCCTACTGTGGAACCCTTACCACCTGGAATAAACAATATCTTATCTTTAATGGATTGGCCTTTCAATTCATGTTTGATATCTATAACTTTACCGGTTTCAGGATCTACCCCACCTAAAAAACTGATAGGCTCACTACTTACAAGCAATTCTCCTTCCGCTTTACCTTTTGCTATCTTTCTACAATGTATCATAATATCCCTAAGTACAAAAAAATATTGAATCTGAATATAACTATAATAAATTATCTAATTTAAATCATATAATTTTTTCTTAAAGTATGGGATTCCATAAAATACCCAACAATCTAGACAACGTCAACCTTCATAATCTCACGTAAAACTGCAGTTGCATATGAGCCTTTATTAATTGAAAACTCCACAATAATTCCATCATCACAGGCTTCCGCATGAGTGTCCCATACCCTAAACCTCATGGAACGTCTCAAACCATGACTTCCCAATTTAGGCATCTTCGGACATTCGAAGTCTTCCTTTTTAAGGCCATATTTATCTAAAACTTCCCTTTCCATTTCACCTACCTTAGCACCTGCAAAGGGAACCTTGGTACCATATAGTGGACATGTTGGATTTGCCTTGAACTCCTTAATTAACCTATCATATTCCTCAGGACTTTTATCCCTTATGATGGCCTCGTCATCATCTATTATGATGTCCCCTTCAACATATGAATTAATGCCCATCTCAACCCTTCTGGATACGACATCATTAAAGAGATATGATTGGTATGCATGTACAAACATTCTCTGAAGAGGCTTTGGAAGGGCAAGCAATGCGCTTTTATATGATTTATCATCAAGGTGGCCGAACTTATTATAGTCATGGATAAGCTGCCTTAGCATCATCTTCTCATAGCGCATTCCACCATGCATCAATTCCAGTGATTCCTCCATATTGCCATCGTCGTATGCCTGTCTTGCCTTAATGCTGTCCGGTGATTCCTCCATACATGGATGGCCTATATATAGATCCACAGCCTTTTTAAGATCATTCTGGATAAGTGCCTCACCTACAAGATGTGTTGATGTTCTAGGTTTTCCGAACCTCTGCCATCCGAAATAGTTTGGAACTCCTGTGATCTCCAATTGACCTAAAATTTCCTTGGCCCTGTTTGAGGCATCCTCGAAAGATGTGATGTCATCATTGAATGGAATATCCTTGATCTTGATTCTGAACTTATTGCCCTTCAACTGTCCCATTCTAAGCTTTTTACGTCCCCTTACAACCTTTAAAAATTTGGTGTTATGGATGGTATCCCTTAAAGCCAAGACCTCATTGAGTTTCTCATCGGATTCCATATTGGATATACATATCCACTGACGGGTTAAAGCCTTTTTATCCTTCATTCCTGCAAAACCCATACGTTTACGGCTTATATGTAAATCTCTTGCAATATCCAACAAAACATCCAATGTTGTTCTTCCGACCTTCTCAATCCATATCCAAATATTGGGTCCCTCACCAGTAGGCTCTATCTCAGGTATCTCCTCAACATAGAAGTCCTCATAGGAATTTCTAATAGTTCCGCCAATACCTGGATCATCTGTAACATATGTATTTGCATTAAGCATGATATCTAAACCTTAGATTAACTAATAATCTCTAAAAAACTAAAAAATAGTTATGCCCTGGCCGGGATTTGAACCCGGGGAATAGGATCCGCAATCCTACGTGTTATCCAAACTACACCACCAGGGCATATAACATAAATAAAATTAGTAGAATAATTCTCTTAATAAAAATAAAATTTCAACATAAAACTATTTGTAAATTATAATATTTAAAAGTATATTATGGAATCATTGTTTTTTCATACCATAAACATGGAAACAGTATTGAAGAGGAATATTTCAAGTGTAACTAATCACTTACAATTAGACCAAATCTGTAGTCTCCAACAAAACGACTGGCGGAATTATAGTTGTCCTGATTTATCTCACCTTTTGAGGACAATATCCTGTTATTGACCATAAACCTATAGTTTTTATCCATTCCAATCTGGTTGAAGAAATTATCGGCAATGGACTGTGATGCTTGAAACGATTCTCTAGAGTTGTTAGATTCCTTAAGATTTAGATAAATCTGATTTAGTATGGAATCATCCACACCGTCAGATGTGGACATTAACTCCAGGATACCCTCTGCATCATAATAATCGGATATGGCATCATCATAGTTATCCAGAGTGTCCAGATTAGTTAAAGATGAAAAGGACATGAAGAGAATGATTATTAAACAGATAGCCAATACACCATCAACAATTGAATAAAATCCCCTGTTATCTTCCTTAAAGTCTTTAAATTTCCTATCAAAGTTAAATCTTACATTTCCATATTTATGATTCATGAGAATGATTTGAAAAAAATATTGGAGCTTAAGAATTTATCATCCTTAAATCCATCAATTTTCATAATTTTTAAAAGCAATCTAATTAGAATTAACAATCATCAATAATTGCTTTACCTGATTAGGACCTTGCATTATTTCTGATATAATCTATTACCCTTTCCTTTTTACGTATTGATTCATCAGCCGCTTTTTGAACCTTATCCTTCATCTTCTCAAAGTCCTCAGGAGTTGTATCCCCCACCAGTTTTTTAATCTTTGTATAAGCGGCTTCCCTGAATAACGGTGTTAGGGTTGTCTCGGAACCGTCCTCCTCAACAAGTCTTGGACTGCCTTCACTATCGACTATACCTATTTGATCTATCCTTACACCAACATCTGATACGGCCTTTACAACATCATCGGATATTTCGGGAGGTACAATCAACATCAATGAATCGGTGGAAACACCTAGCGGATCTATGTTTAATGTATCCAACATGTTTAGAACATTAGGAGCCACCAATGATTTGATCTTCTCATGGTCAAACTTTAAACCTACACCTGTGGTTGATGAGATTTCATGTGCATCTCCACGTAATCCCCCATTGGTTACATCTGTCATTGCATGGATATCCTTTACAAGATCATTGTTAAATATTGCATTTGAAGCCTTTACAAAGGACACGTTTAAGGTATCCCATACGACATCAAAGAAACCATTATACAATGCAGTAGTTGTAATGGTTCCTCCACCTGCTCCCTCTGTCATGAGAATGATATCACCATCGGTTGCGCCTTTCCTTGCAGTTGGTGGATAAGGTGACACACCCACACTTCCAACGGCACTTACAAGTCTGTCTCCAATAACCATGTCTCCACCTACACGTAGTGTACTACCTGCAACAAGTGGAACATCCAAAAGCTCTGATACTGCACATACACCTGCTGTAAAATCAAACAGTTTACCTACATCACCGTCATCTGCAAGGTGGAGATCGCTTAATATGGATACCGGATTAGCCCCCATTACACATACATCCCTTAAGGTTGCACGTGTTACATGGAAACCTCCTAGAAACGGATAGTCACTAAGTCTTGAATGTACCCCATCCACCGCAGTTGTAACATATACATCATCACCTTTTGCAGGTACCTTCACCACTCCACCATCATCTTGGGCTGACGGATTTACCTCGGAGGCAGTATTTGTACTAGATACGATTTGGGCTATTCTTCTGTGTACAAAGAAATCACCTGCTCCACGGGAACCTACCCCCATTTTACCCATGGTCACATCTGCCTTTGGGGGAGCCATAATGTCCTTTAAAAATTCGTCATCACTTTCATTAACTTTAAGTGTTGTTTTAACTTCATCAATAACACTCTGAGCCATTAAAAGAGAACGTTCCTCATCAATATCCTTATATTCTCTTATCCTTTCTGCTAAGACATTCTTTAATGTTTCTTCATTAGTATTATCTATTCTCGCTCTTACAAATCCTTCAATATCCATATTCACACCAAGCTTGAATAAGCTTTTTAATCGATTGAAAAAATAAAAATAATGAATTATTAAATTGTATTTATTGAGTTTTTTAAGTATTTTTAATTTATTTATACCAAATAAACCGATTTAACTCTAAATTAGAAAATAATTGAATTATTTACTGCCATATTTAGAAAAATTCCTAAATAAAAATACAATTTAATAGTTTATCAAATAATTTTAAGTTTAATTTTAGATTTAATAAATTTTATGATTAGAGTTTTTAAAAATATCTTAAATTTATAAAAAAGATTCCTGATTTAAAAATTTAATAAATTTTAGAAATAGAGTTTTTAGAAATATCA
>NZ_BAGX02000021.1 GCF_000320505.1 Methanobrevibacter boviskoreani JH1 | reverse complement strand
ATATAACTATAAAAAAAATTCATGATTTAGAAAATAATCTGAATTCAAAAGAAATAGTTATTGACGACCTTTTATGATTTTTTTAAAACAATATAAAATATAAATCATAAAGATTGTTTTTAAAATTATAAAAATCTATAAGGAAATATTAATTGAATCAAAAAACATGAAAATTATTCCTAAAATTATAAAAATCCATAAAAATATCAATGAATCAATTTAGAATAATTCTAAAATAGGCAAAAATAAAATAGAATTTTCAATTAGAATAATTGAAAACAGCTTCTATAAAAATGGAAGGTAAACCTAATCCTTAAGGTTTACAAAGTTTTTAAGTATTTTAAGACCATGTACCCCACTTTTTTCTGGATGGAACTGTGTTGCATATACATTATCACGCCATAACGCTGCAGTTAAATCAAAACCATAGTCACAGGTTCCAACAATCACATCCCTATCATCAGGTTCAACATAATAGGAGTGTACAAAGTAGAAATATTTACCATCCATGCCCTCAAGTATTGGACATGGTTTAACAAGATTCAATTTGTTCCATCCCATGTGAGGTATTTTACGACCTGGAGGCAATATCTTCACATGACCTGGAAACACACCTAAACCCTTAACATCAGGTGTCTCATCACTGGTTGAAAGAAGTACCTGAAGACCTAGACAGATACCTAAAAATGGTTTTCCATCATTAATATGTTCGTGAATTACATCCCTGAAAGGTTCGATATTTCCCATCGCTGAACCAAAGGAGCCTACACCTGGAAGCACCAAATATTCGGCATCGGCTATTTTCTCAGGATCATCTGTAATCTCAACATCCACCCCGATCTTTTTAAAACCATTTGATATACTTCTAAGATTTCCACTTTTATAATCAATAATTGTAATCATTTTCTCCACAGCCATAATAATACAGAATAACTATTCTCAACCACAAACAGTCCATTAACACAATAGTTTTTAAAAATGAATCCTTTAAAGCACAGCCATATTTAAAAATGGATCATTCAAAGTGAAATTACTTAATCCTTAATTGTATTAATCAACAAAATATCCCGAAAGATATAGACCAATAATTATCCCTAAATTTTAAACCTTAATAATATTTTATTTAAAATAGATTAAAAAACTTACTAAAAAAACATTCAATTTAATTAGAAACAGATTACCATTTAAAATATTACCCTGTTCGTATCAAGTAAAATTAGAATTTGTTAAAAAAATTAGTAAATGGAAAAAAATCAGGTAAATTTTTATAGGGAACAAATAGGGAAAACAGCTAAAAAATAATCCATAGATGAATCTATATAAAAAGCTTTAATCCTCATTCTGCCAATCTATAATAGATCTTATCATCATTCCAAAGTCGGAATCAACAATCGAATCCACACCAAGTGTTTTTGAATGGGCATCGAGTTCCGCTACAACATGGTCATAGCCATCCTCCCTTAAGGCCTCCACAAGTCTTGGACCATCTGTAACTGCAATGGATTCACCTGGAACATTCTCTATCTTAAGTGCATGTGGAACACCTACCACAACGGTTAAGTCCGGATCATATTCCTTTAAAATCTCCTCTGCCTTGTTGGCGGTTATGGGATATTCATCAAGACCACCTGTTATATAATCAAACTCCACATTGGATTCTTCCTTAAGGTTAGCCTTAACATTTACGGCATGGGACCTGATTCTGGGAAGGCCAATGTTCTCATCGAGGTTTCCGATAAACAGTGGCTTATTATCGGGATTGATCTTTCTATAATCAAAGTTTAGAATGTCAGCAAACAGATATGATGTTTCTTTCTTAACATTTAAGACAAATGCCACCTTTCTACCTTCCCTTATGGAGTCCACAATGATATTTCCAATCTTTTCCTTGTTGTCCCCAAAGTTAGGTTTTATATATTTGCCCTGGGCCATTCCCCTTGTTTTCTCTACCTCGGTTGCCTGCCTTAACATTTCAATCTGTCTTGCTGCCTCCTCCTCAGGTATGACACCATATTCTGCAGCACGTTTTAGGACTAATATAGCCCCCTCTGTATTGTCTCCTTCTCCCAAACCTGCATGTACCTCGACAGGTATGATTGTGCAGTCCAGATCTGCATTTTCCGCTGCACCTTCTAGGTCCTCACCAATAATCATACTTGCACATGTTCCGACAATCCCCATGAGTTTCGGATGGAACATCTCATATGCCTTGTTTAGGGTGTCTTCTAGTTTCTCACCTGCACCTAATATAAAATCGTTTTCACTCATACCGGTCGTTAAGACCCTTACTCCATCACTTTCAAGAAGTCTGCTTGTTCTAAAACAACAACCTTTCGGACCATGCATTACAATTACATCGACATTCATATCTCTTAATGTGTATAATGCCGCAGCTATAGGACTTGGACGTGGATGCATTCTTTCACCTTTTCAATAATTTTTTTAAATATAGTAATAATTTCAATATGTTGAATCTTCAGTTTTTTAAATAATCTGGTTTAAAAAGAGATTCCATATTAAAGACTTTTAATTAAGGATATATTTAAGATTAATTTTATTTATAAGTTTTAAGAGTTGAGTTTCATATAAAGAAAAGTTTCTAGAGGTAGGTTTCAAGTGTAAAATCCGCTGAAATGGAATGGTTTATAGATGGTTAAATAGCTTAAAACATTATCCAGAAATGTTTAATATGAAAAAATAAGTTGATTAGTTAAATAAATCTTAAAATCAATTCAACAAAAGCTCGAACAAAAAAAAATTGGATTTAGAGTATTGAAACTAGGTAGTTACAATACTGATAATATCCCCATCCTCAAGTTCATAGTCACTTGAGATTCTCATGTTCTTACGTGCGTCTATTGCATATAGGAACTTATCACCAATGTCTGTGTGGATAACATATGCAAGCTGATGTGGAGTGGAACCCTTCTTGATTAATATAGCATCAGGCAATACATTACCCTTCTGATCTGAGTATTTATGTTCATCCTGTACAGGATAGACAGCTATCATATCCAATAGGTCAAATATTGCTGTATTAAGTGCTTTCTGAATACCAGTACTACCATATACATCCAGGATATTGGTTTGAATATAGTCAAGAGCTAATTTCTGGTTTTTGCTCAATTTATCCTCTTCCAATATCTCAAATGAGGAGTCACCTGAGGTGTAACTAATGAGTCCTGATTCTGCAGCCCTTACAAGTGCAAGCTCTGATTCAGCAGAACATGGAATCACATATGGATATTTTTCCTGAAGTCTCTTAATGTTCTCGGATGCAGTAGGTAAATCCGCCTTGTTTGCAACGATAATCATAGGTTTTGAAAGATGTAATATATTTCTTGTAAGCTCTATTAAATCCTCCTTTTCCCATTTAGTGTAATCTGGTTCAACCTTTCTTTTTGCCTCGATTACATCCTCGACAGTAATTCCTGTACCAGATAATTGTTCATAGATTACCTTTGCAACATCCAAATGTTCTGCACCGATTTTACGTGTAAGCCTTACCCAGTTTCTACTTAGAATTCCATATAACCACATGACAATCTCGGTTTCCATAAAGTCCAAGTCATCTAACGGGTCATGTGAACCAGCCTCGACCGGATTTCCCTCTGCATCGGTTGAACCTGAAGCGTCAATCACATGGATTAGGACCTTTGCCTGCATTAGGTCATCCAGGAATTTATTTCCCAATCCCTTACCTTCATGTGCTCCAGGTACTAGACCTGCAACATCGATGAGTTCAACTGGTATGATTCTTTTACCGTCTTTACAATCTGAATTTCTAGGGTTACATGTTACACCAAGTTCCTTACAAGGACATTTAGAGATTACATGTCCGATAGCTATGTTTGCATCAATGGTTGTAAATGGATAGTTTGCCATTTCAACCTTTGAGGCTGTAGCTGAATTAAAGAATGATGATTTTCCTACATTTGGTTTTCCTGTTACCGCAATTTGTAACATAATATCACTAAAACAATAAATAAATAATCTGCCTAAAACAAAAAGATAGTTTTTAAGCCAAAATAACAATAAATAGTTTTTTAAAAAATAATGTTTAATCTAAAATTAAATCTATTTTTCTATATTTATTTTTCCAGATTTATAAATATTATTATATAATATATTGAGGAAATTTTTGACAAATCATAGAATCAATTTTCAAAATGAATTAATATTAGAAGGAAGTATATCCATTTTTTAAAACCAGAACAAACCCCGGATTTAGATAATTTCAAACAATAATTAAAGGCATTTCTAAAATGTTTTTAAGATTATTGAGGATAATCTAATCAAAAACAATTAATAATTCAAATATATGAAATCTTAATGTTATCATGTATATCCATATGGTTAATTACCACAGTTTTAAACTTTTTTAAAAAGCCATCAGAAAAATGAATTTTAAATCCTAAAAAAATTCTTAAATAAATTAAAAGACAATACTTAATTAATTAAATTATTAAAATTTGAAAGATTGAAGACAGGTTTTAATAATTTAATTATAAACTTTAAAGCCAAAATAACTTTTTAGCTAATTTTAAACACAAAAAAGGTTAATTAAATGTCAGAAGATAAACCAACTGCACTAGCTGCAAGACAAATGATTCAAAAAGCAATGACGGTAACACGTGAAAAGATTGTGCCGATGGAATTTGATGAAAGTGTATATGATATTGTTGAGGTTAATGTTGAAATCAAAGACCTGGATCCGATGTTTCATAACTATAAGATTGTAAACTTGTCTGACCTACATCTTGGCCAATGGTTAACAGCAGAATATCTTGAGGGTGTAATCGAGATAGTGAACAAACAGAAGGCAGATATGATAGCACTTACAGGAGACTATGTATCCTATATTTTAGACGATGTTGCAGATGATCTGGAAAGATGTCTTTCAATGCTTAAGGCAAAGGACGTGTCACTTGCAGTACTTGGAAACCATGACCACTGGACGGACCCCGATAGAATTAGGGAAATATTGAAGAATGCAGGCATCATTGATATAAGCAATAATGTCTATACAATCGAAAGAAGAATGAATAACAGAACTGCAAAACTTAATGTTGCCGGTGTGGACAGTACAATGCTCAACAAGGAGGATCTGGATAAGGTTATGGAGGAACTGCCTGAGGAGGGTCCTGCCATTATGTTGGCTCATGAACCAGACTTTGCAGACATTACATCACTTACAGGCAGATTTGCACTTCAGATATCAGGACACTCCCATGGTGGACAATTCATCATACCTGGTCTCAATACCACAATACTTAGAGGAGAGGGTTCCCAGAAATATCCTGTCGGGGAATATAAAGTTGGGGACATGATACAGTATACAAGCAAGGGATTGGGCACCAACGTTTTCTGGCTTAGAATAAACTGTGCTCCTGAAATCACCATATTCAAATTAAAAAGTCCCGAGGTTGAGGATAAGGAGAATAAAAATCATAAAAAGCCAATCTATATAAGACACAGCAATCAGAAGAAGATCTTCCCAACAAGGGAGGATGTTGACAGATTCCTGAATCCAGATGACATTGCAGATTTTATTGAGGGCAAAATCTCACAGATAGCCAATAATCTAAATCCCTTTGAGGACAATGACAAGTCAAAGGATGAAAGAAAAGATAAATAGAACCAATGATTAAATTGAGAGAATGAATATTATAATTTTCAGTTTAAAACAGACTAAATTGTCTTGGAAAATAAATATTATGATTTTCCAGTTTTAGAACGGATTAAAATAATGTCCAATAGAACAACTATTATAATTTTCCAGATTTAGAATAGACTAAAATAATATCCAAAATTATAAAAATGTTCATAAAAAAGAATTATAATATAAATTCGTATTATAAATATTTTACAATATAAAGATTTAATCAAAAAAATCTTAAAAAGATAATTCAATTAGAGTTCTAAATAAGTCATAAATATAAAAAAAATTGAGTTAAATAACCTTACGGAAATAATTCAATTCAGATTATAAATATTTTATTAATATAAAAAAATTGAATTGCAAACATCTAAATATAAAGATATTATCTAAATTTTCAATAGAGATATAAAAGAACATAACAATATTTGGTGAGAACATGAGCAAGAAAGATAAGTATGATCCTGAAACCATTAGAAGAACACTTGCCAGAATGCCCGAGGATTATGAACCAAATATTGAGAAGTTCTCATATAAAGACTTTGCAATAAGGACAATTGTAATATGGATAGGTAATATAATTGGTTTTCTAATCGTTGCCCCTTTCAATCTGGGACTGTATGTAAACAGCATTGAAATGGCGATAATCGTTGTAACCCTGGTAGGTATTGTAAACGCATTGCTCTGGCCTATTCTAACACGGGTGTTTATGCCGTTTTTTGTATATACCTTTGGAGCCGCATCACTTATCTTTAATGCACTGTTCTTCTATATTCTAGCCTTCTTCATAAAGGGTTTCGAGATAAATGGACCTGCATTGTTTCTGGTACCGTTTCTCATGGCAGCCATAAACACAGTTCTAGCAGGTATCGTTACCATTGACGACAACAGTTCATATTACAGAGGCATTACAAGGGATGCATTGAACAGCAGAAGAAAGGAATCATTGAAACAATACAGTGGACTCATCATTCTCGAAATCGATGGACTTGCATATGACATATTAATGGAGGCCATTGACAAGGACTATATGCCCACACTTAAAGGATGGTTGGATAAGGGAAGCCATAAGGTCAAAAGATGGGAGACAGATTTGTCAAGCCAAACCGGTGCAAGCCAGGCAGGAATACTACATGGAAACAATAGGGACATTGTTGCATACCGCTGGGTTGAAAAGGACAATGGCAACAGGATCATGAGTTGTGGAAGCTTCAACAACACAAGCATAATGGAGGAGAGGATTTCAAATGGTAATGGACTTCTTACAGATGATGGGGGAAGCCGCTGCAACCTCTTCTCAGGTGACACCGACAATGTGATATTCACGCTATCCAAGGCATTGAACATACAGAAGATGTTCAACAGTGCATGGTTTTCAGTGTTTGAAAACCCTAACAGTTTTGCACGTATATGTGTACTATTCTTATATGAGATAATCCTGGAGGCATACTCCCAGATTAAACATACCATAAAAAACATAAGGCCACGTATCAGAAGGGGATTCATATATAACCTAACACGTGCAGGAACCAACGTATTTTTAAGGGAGGTCAACACCCACACCATCATATGGGACATGATGAATGGTAAGCTAGATACAATCTATGCAACCTATCTTGGATATGACGAGATTGCACATCACTCCGGCATAAGGGATGAGGATTCATTCAGATGTCTTAAAACATTGGACAAGCAGTTCAAGCGTATTAAGGAGGCAAGCAAGTATTCAAGAAGGGACTATGAATTTGTAATCCAGTCAGACCATGGACAGAGTAATGGTGCAACCTTCAAACAAAGATATGGAATAAGCTTTGACAAGTATGTGAGAAGCCTGCTTCCAGAGGACATGAGTTTCTACAGTCTAATCAATTCTGATGACGAACTTAGGGATGTTTTCATACCATTGAACAGACAGATTACCTATATGAGGAACCTGTACTCAAACAGTCTAGAGTATATTGAGAAATACAGTCCAAGGCAATACAAGATCCAGAAGCCCGAGAACTCAGAGGTAATCGTTCTAGGTTCAGGAAATCTTGCATTGATATATCTGACACAATGGTCACATAGACTAAGCTATGAGGAGATCATAAGCTATTTCCCGAACCTCATACCAGGACTTGTTAAGAACAAATACATCGGATTCATACTTGTAAACTCAAAGAACAACGGTGCCATGGTCATTGGCGAGGATGGAATCAACTATATTGAAAAGGGTGTTGTACAGGGCGAGGACCCACTTAAAAACTTCGGTAAAAATGCCAGCTATCATTTAAAGAGAACAAACTCATTTAAGCATACACCGGACATACTTGTAAACAGTTTCTATGACCCTGAAACCGATGAGGTATGCGCATTTGAGGAACTGGTTGGAAGCCATGGAGGTCTTGGAGGAAGTCAGACAAGGCCCTTTATAATGTATCCCTCATACTGGAATCTAGATGGTGAGATTGTTGGTGCAGAATCCATTTATAAAATATTGAAAAGAGAAATCAATAATCTAAAGTTAAGAGAATAAGAAGCAGATTGCTATTCTAAAAAATAGATTATTACCTTAATATAAAATAAACAATAAAGTTTATACTAATTTATATAAACCTAAAAACATGAGGAATTAAGAAGATGTCAAAATTATACATTGTTGGGATTGGACCTGGAGATTTCGAATATCTAACCTACAAGGCAGTGGAAACTGTAAAGAATGCTGATATTGTAATAGGAAGTAAGAGGGCCATTGATCTATTTGATGAGGTGAATGAGAAAATCATATTCAATGTCAAGAACCTACATGGAAACCTTGAGGAAAGTGTGGACATTGCAAAGGAAGGCAAGGATGTTGCACTACTTTCAACAGGAGATCCCGGTTTTTCAGGACTTCTAAAACCGATTCTTGAAATATCAGAGGAAAAGGGCTTTCCAAGGGAAAACATCGAGGTCATACCAGGCATAAGCTCACTTCAGCTTGCATCAAGCAGATGCAAAATCCCATGGGACAGTGCGAATATCATGACGTTTCATGGAAGGGAAAACATCGAGGACATACTTCCAATAATAGACAATGGATTGGAAACCATTGCGCTTCCATCAAGAAAGGTTAAAGACATGGCCCAGTTTCTAATTGACAATGGGGCAGATCCCAATAGACAGGTCATAGTCTGTGAAAGATTAAGCTATCCTGATGAGAGGATATTTAGAGGCAGCTTAGAAGAGGTAAGCCACTCTGAGTTTACCTATATGTGTGTTATGGTAATATTAAATGAATAACTGACTAAAGTCCAGTGAGGTATATAGGAAAACAATTGCAACCGAACCGAAAAGCAGTATTAAAATAAAGAAGATTGCAACTCCATATCTAATCCATTTCTCTTTTTCCATGTTTTAATATATAACTGGATAAAATAAAAAACTATGTATCAATCAGAGCAATAGATAAAAAAAGCATATTGATATATTGAATATGAAGATTTTTAAAAAAAAGATTTTTATATTAAGCTCTATTTTTTAAGTAATAATTAGATAGCTATTAAACATTTTTAAGCTAATAATAAAAAACAATTAGATAGCTATTAAAAAGTTTTAAATCACCGTAAAAACTTTAAAAAATAAAAATCCCAACTAACAGAGATTTTATAAAAAAAATAAAAAACAAAAAGGGATTAAAACTATTTTTTGCCTTTTATGTGAACCGTACCGACTAAACATAAGGAAACCAATAATAGATACAATGGATTACCAGTATTATAGTTAACATGGCAAGCTATATCATCCATGTTTTTACTAGTTGCTGTTTCGGTTCCATTAATGGTTAAGTTGGACTCTGTCATATTGGTCTTATTGGTAGTTGAATTGGATTCTGTCTTGTCAGTGTTGTTATCTGTTGAGTTGGTGATGTTTCTAACCTCTGTTGTATTCATTGCAGACCTGTTTCCAGTTTCGTTAGATGATGCTACAACAATGTTTGTTAGGTTTCCAAGTTCTAAAGTTTTAAAGTAAACTGTAAAGCTAGATGATTCACCTGGAGCTAGGACTTTATTCAAGGTATAAACATTATTATCCTCCCTCCAGTCCACACCATCAAAATGGCTGAACTCTAAGCCATCAAATGAACTTTCTGTAACCTGAACATTGGACAGATTACAATCACCGGTATTTCTAACCACAATAGTGAAGCTGGTTAAGTTACCAACATATACCACCTTAGTATTGGTTATCTTAAGAATTTCCAATCTAGGATCAAAGACCACTGTTCTATTTGTTGAATTAGACAAGGTTCTATTGTCAAATCCTGCTGTAACATTATTTGTAAATGTACCGTTACCTGTTGTATTGAATAATAGAATCAAGCTTACGGTCTGGTTTGGAGCAAGTAGGGAATTCAATACAAATAGACCATTTGTATAATTCCAGTCTGCACCTAGGCTTCCACTTTCAAATCCTGTAAACACCAATTCCTTATCAAAGTCGGAATCATTTACAAACACATGGCTTAAAGTAGAGCCACCATTGTTAAGTACGGTTATATTAAATCTTACAACACTTCCCTTTGAAACATTGGTGTCCAATGTCTCTTTTACAACTGTAAGATTATCAAAGAATGGTTCCAATCTGAACATCACCATATTCTGGTTGTTGTTTCCATTATAGAAACTTCTAAATACCATATACGCATTGGTTCCATTACTTAAAGTCTTGATAGCATGGGTTGTATTTACACGGAAACCACTATTGTAGAGATTTACCACATTTTGAACCTTCGGGTTGGTGCTCTGTGTAAAGTCACCATCCGTAAAAGTCCAAGTCAAGGTTTGCATCTCGCTTAAAGCCTTTTTACCCTCATCAGACTGATTATCGGACAATGTCTCATAGTAGACATAGTATAGAATCTTTAGATACTCCTCAACATTGGTGTTGGTTTTATAGTTGCAAACGGTTCTTAGTCCGTCACCTAATGATCCTGAATCTGGCGGCAGGTTATAATGTTCCAGACAGAAGCAATAGAAACCGTCTGATGTGATTGATTGCATTTGAGCTGAAATATATGGATAATTATACTCCTTCAATGTGGTGCCGTCAATTAGGGAATTGATGAGAGTTCCATTGGTAAATATCTCAATACCATATCCCTTTGAGGCCTCATTATTTATAAATGTGGAATTATTGATAAGTCCACCGTTTATAAATAGAGCAGCACCCATTTGAGCCTTGTTGTCTGTAAATGTGCTATTTACCACAGTTCCATTTCTAAGACTTACCGCTCCACCATAACCTCCTGCAGTATCGTTTACAAAACTACAATTTATTATATTATTATTTAACTGATCAGCCACTAATGCGCCACCACCTAAATAAGCGGTGTTATTTGTAAAATTACTGTTATTTACTGTTATGGAACCATCACTTGAATATAAAGCTCCACCTTGATATGATGCAATATTGTTTGTAAATACTGAGTTGTTTATATCCATATTCTTTATGGCATAAATAGCTCCACCATTACCATATGGACCTGTAGTCACATTGTTTGAAATGAATCTAGAGGATTCGACCTTAGCATAACCAGAATAAACTGCTCCACCAAGATTGTTACCACCACTAAGATTATTACCAGTATTGTTTTCAAATGTGGAATCTATTACAGTTAAATATCCATAGTCATAGAATGGCAAGTATTCACAGTATACTCCACTACCATAACCCGCAGTATTGTTTATGATACTTGAATTTATCATGGTCAAGTTTCCACTGACAAATACTCCCCCACCAAATTCTGATGCTAAGGAGTTTTTAATGGTGGAATTTATTAAATAGGCATTGGTCCTATCGGCAAATATTGAACCACCTGCAGAGCCCAATGCTGTAGATGACCCTGCCCTTGCCATGTTGCCGTCAAATAATGAGCCAGATATATAGAGTGTGCCTCTTTCCATGTGTATTGCTCCACCGTCACCGCCATTTAATGAGATACAATTTGTAAAGGTTGAATTGGTAATGTTCAAGTTACCATTTACAAAGTATATGCCACCGGTAGGTGAGGCTGTGTTGTTAGCAAATAGAGAATTTATAACTGTAAGGTTGGAATTATTAGACTTTATAACACTTCCTCTTCCACCTGCAAATGTAAACCCATTGATTATCACACCAGTATTATTAATTATAAAAACTGAGTTAGATCCGGAAGGGATAATTACAGGATTGTCCATACCTTCCAATATGATATTGGAGTTTATTTTAAGGTTTGATTCTCCATAATCTCCTTTCTTAACAATTATCCTAGTTATACCATTAGCATTTGCCAATTGGATTCCATGGACTATCGTTCTAAATGGTGAATTCTCACTACCGTCATTTGAATCACTACCATCTAGGAAACATAGTATGTTACGGGATTTTCATCCTTTAATATTTCATCACTTTTAATGGATGTGTTATCAGGTATTATAGTATTGTTTGAAATATTAGAACCAAGTTTTAAGACATCTATTTCATCTGTATTCCCATCTTCATCATTAACTGTAGTTTCATTAATAGAAGATGTGTTAAGAGGAAATGTTTCAGCTTTAGAACTATTATTTTCTACAATATTGCCTTCAAGATTAAAGCTATTATCTTCTGAAACACCCATAGAGGAATTATTGTTAAGATTAACAGATACATTATCAGCAACGGTGGCTGATTCATTATCAACCATCAGGTCCAAATCGCCTGTTGAATTGTCTGCTCCTGAAATAGAGGTGACTGATATAATTACTAGGGAAATCAATAACATAAAGATTAACGAGTTTTTCAATATTTTCACCTCCTATTAATTTTTTTAAAGAAGAATTGTACCAAACTAAGATATCTTTAAAAAATATTAATAGATTATTCAGAATATTTTAAAAAAAATTTTTTTTCAATAAGCCTAAAAAAAATCACACTAATAATTTTAATCATAAAATAGATTTGTACAATAAAAACTTTCTATATTATATTATTTATAAGTAGGGATTTTGAAAAATTTATAAAAAAAGTTTAGGTATACCTAAATGTTTATATACTAGTTTGTTCTAAGTATTATACAAGAAGTTTAGGCATACCTAAAAATCACATTACCTTTAAAATTTTCTCTCTCAAAAATTTAAAAAAAAGGTTTCGTTTTCATTACACACAAGAATATTATCTGCCAAGGAAAATATTATTATGCTTTAAATTTCTTAGATAAACACCTGGATCAAAAGTCAAAAATATATAGCCTTAAATCACACTCTTAAAAAAAATTAGAAACTGACTTTTGATTCAAAGGAGTTTAACTCTTTTTATATCAGATTTTTTTTATATTGTTGAAAACTTATAATGAGCTGTTTTTATAGTGCTAAAAAATTATAATGAACTGTTTTTATATCTTAAAAATTAAAAAAAAATAATTAAAAGTAAAGATACTATAATTGGATAGCCTCATGGTGAATCTCATCATTTTCCCTACCTTCATAGAGAATGTCACCAAATTTGGTTAATTTATCAATGCCCTTAACCTCATCCTTAAATAAGGGAACCTGGGTAATCTCCTTATCAGAGAACTTTTGATTGATTAATGCAAGACGTTTCTGCTGCAATTTATATCTTGAATGGCAGAAATCACAGTCATCGATATCAGGCATTACCTGGTTTACAATGATACCGTCGGTTGTCATGTCAAATTTATCCAATGATTCGATAGCCCTCTCAGATTCATAGATTGACATCTCCTCAGGAATTACAACCATCTTAAATGTGGTCCTCTCAGGATCTGATAAGATTTTCTTAGCCTTCTCAACATCTTTTTTGGTCTGCTCCAATTCTGCAGCTGTTTGCTGTTCATCCACATCCATAAATGGAATGATGCTTTTGATTTTGTTTGCAGCCTCCCCAAGCTTTGCCTTGGCCTTCATCATTCTTCCAACCCATGATTCCATTAAATCCGGAAATGAAAGTAATCTTAAGGTATGTCCTGTAGGAGCAGTATCGAATACCACCATGTCATAGTCATCACTATCATTATTAATGATACGCATGAACAATTCAAATGCCGCAGTCTCATCAGCACCTGGAGCAGATGATGCAAGGTCCATCTGATCTGACAATAAATCCAATCCCATTGCAGTATTTTTGTCGGTCAATGTTTTACGTGCATCTATTTCCCTTTGTTTTTCTTCCATTGCAACATCTGGATCTATTTCCATACCCCAGAGGTTTTCTGTAATGAATTTTGGATATGGTCCAATGTACATCTCAAGTGAATCTGATAGGGAGTGTGCAGGATCTGTTGATACAAGTAATGTTTTCTTACCATTACGTGCTAACCATAATGCAGTTGATGCAGATACTGAGGTTTTACCTACCCCACCTTTTCCACCTACAAATACAAAGGTAGTTTCATCTTTCTTAAAATTGAATAAGTCTTTAAATGCCATAACGATTCCTCTATAAGTTTTAGCTATTAAGTAATTAAGTATTGATTCTTTATTTTTATAAATTTAAACTATGGATTAATTAAATTTATAATTTAAACTTAAAAATTATAGATCCAAACCTAAACTAAATAAATATCTAAGTAGATTCATAATTCTAATTTAGAAATTATAAATAAACTAAGTTGTTTAATGCTAAGTTAAATTTATAAAAAAATTTTAGAAACTTTTAGTAACTAAAAGTAATTATTATAAAAATTATATTTTCTAATATATAATCTTTTTTAAAACTTGACTATTATATATAATATATATTATTATAGTAAGTTAATTTAAAATACAAAATTGAATTTTAAAATACTTAGATAATTTTTTTAAAATAGTCTAAAAATAATAAGATAAGAAAGTGTAGTTTAAAAAGTATAATACAGTTGAATACTATGAATACTAAAGAGCTATTTGATGAAATATATGAATACATGATTAATTATGACCATGTAAGAATGCCACACGGATATTCTACAGATGCAATAAGCCTACTTACAAGATATAACTATTATACCTATAAAGAAATCATCAATAGAAAACATCCTGGAAGTTTAAATATAGAAGTGGATGACAAGAAAGTAAATGATTTTAAAGATAGAGTTGACTATTATTTTGAAGAGAACTCACCAGGTGATTATGAGTATAGGGATTTTATAAAGTATATTTCAATATATCTGACTTTTATTGTTAAGAAGTCCCTACATCCAGTTGGTATAAAATCCAAGGACATGACTGTTACAAAAGAGAACAATAAATTTTACTGTACTGGAAAGAAGAGGTTTATTAAGGACAAGAATTCTTTATGTAAGTACTGTGTTAGTAGGTCAAAGAGCAATTAATGATATCCATATAATAAATCATTAAAAAACAGAATAAAAATAATACAGATAAATGGAATTTGAATGTTTAAAAAAAACTTGAAAAAAGTAAAAAATCATTTTTATTAACATATGACGATTTATCCAAACAGTAATTAAAAGAAATTAAATTTTAACTATTTTTCACTATTTAATTTTAAAACCCCTTATAAATACCATTTTTAAGAATCCCTGATTAATTTTTAAAAAATCATTCTAGATTATCAGACTATCACATATAAAAAATCACTATTATAAAATAATTTTAAATAAATTAAAAACAATATATAATACATTAATATATTTTTATAAAAAAAAATACTGAATATGTGATTTTCATGTATACATTACCTAAGCTAGATGAAGAGAAAGTAAATGAGGAAATTTGCTTATTTA
Source organism: Methanobrevibacter boviskoreani JH1 (assembly GCF_000320505.1). NCBI lineage: Archaea > Methanobacteriati > Methanobacteriota > Methanobacteria > Methanobacteriales > Methanobacteriaceae > Methanobrevibacter > Methanobrevibacter boviskoreani. Next base: position 74,314 of record NZ_BAGX02000021.1, on the reverse strand, counting down.
TACAAGACAAGGTATCAAAGGCAAATTGTGATGGTATAGTTATAGGTTTAAGTGGAGGTATAGACTCCACTGTTTCAGCATACTTATCTGTTGAGGCTATTGGATGTGAAAACGTTTTTGGAATACACATGTATTCATCAACAACACCGAAAGAAGATACAGACCATGCAAGATTAATGGCAAGACTCCTGGATATAAAGTATAAAGAGGTCAATATTGACAGTATCTCAGATGAGTTTATAAAGATGGCACATAGAGACGGTAAATACAGTGACGATGCTGTACAGCTTGCAGATGGAAATCTCAAGGCAAGAATCAGAATGTGTTTACTATACTATTATGCTAACCTAAGAAATTCATTGGTTGTAGGTACTGGAAATAAAAGCGAGCTTTACATTGGATACTTCACAAAATATGGTGATGGCGGTTGTGATATGGAGCCTATTGGAGACATATATAAAACACAGTTAAGATCACTTGCAAGAGCATGGAAAATTCCAGAGGAGATCATTGTAAAGCCTCCAAGGGCAGGATTATGGCCTGGCCAGACTGATGAGGATGAGATAGGTTTAAGTTATGAACTTTTAGATAAGCTCTTATATATGGCTATTGATAAGAATTTGGACAACAAGACAATAAGAGACAGTCTTAACATTAGTGACGATACAATCAATCTAATTAGAAATAAAGTAATAAATAGCCGTCATAAGATAGAGGTTCCGGAATCTCCTAAGGTATCCGATTTTAAGATTTAAACCTTGTTATTTTTTTATAAAAAAAGATTATTTTAAGAAAAATTAACCAAGGAACAGATGATTTATCTGTTAAATCTTTGGTTAAAAATTGTGTTTATATTTATTTAGATAAAATTAGCTTATTTTATAGGTCAATTTTTAATATTACGTACTTAACTTTAAAAAGATAGAATAATGGTGATTTAGTGTCAGAGAATATTGAGAAAAAATGGCAGAAGAAATGGGAAGATGCAAAGCTATTTGAATCAAATCCAAATGATAAGAAGAAAATGTATATTACAGTAGCTTTCCCATATCCAAGTGGTGCAATGCATGTGGGACATGGAAGAACATATACCGTTCCAGATGTCTATGCGAGATTTAAAAGAATGGAGGGTTATAATGTTCTATTCCCAATGGGTTGGCATGTAACTGGAGCTCCTGTTATTGGAATTGCAGACAGGATTAAAAACAAGGATCAATGGACCCTAGACTTATATGAAAACGTACATAAGGTACCTAAGGAAACACTTCCAAAATTGGCGGATCCTATCAATATTGTAAAATACTTCTCAAGTGAATATCATGATGTTATGAGCAAGATGGGTTATACCATTGACTGGAGAAGGGAATTTAGAACCATCGACCCTACCTTCCAGAAATTTGTCACATGGCAGATGAAAACACTTAAAAGCAAAGGCTTAATCATACAGGGGGAACACCCTGTAAAATACTGTCCACATGACGAGAACCCTGTTGGAGACCATGACCTTCTTGAAGGGGAAGGTATTGGTGTTAATGAACTTACACTTCTAAAATTCCCGCTTGAGGACAAATTCCTTGTAACCGGTACCCTAAGACCTGAGACCATCTTCGGTGCAACCAATATCTGGTTAAATCCTGAGGTCCACTATATTCTAGTTGAAGTTGAGAAAGGCAGATCAGAAGGTGAGAAATGGATAATGTCCGATGATGCATACTACAACATCTCAAACCAGAAGGATTTAAAGATCCTAGGAGATATCGACCCTAAAGAAATCATTGGTAAAATCTCCAAAAACCCCGTAACAGGTGAAGAGATTCCAGTATTCCCTGCAAGCTTTGTAGATGCAGAATATGGAAGCGGAGTGGTATTCTCAGAACCTGCTGATGCACCTGCAGATTATATCGCACTTCGTGATTTAAAGAACAACGCGGAATTAATCAAGGAATATGGACTTGAGGAAGCTGTCCTAAAGGCCGAACCTAGAAATGTCGTAACCGTTAAAGGTTATGGCCCAATCCCTGCAAAGGAAACCATTGAAAAACTAGGCATTGAAAACCAGGACGATCCCAAGTTACATGATGCAACCGAGGAATTATATAAGACAGAACACAGTAAAGGTTATGTAAGTGACCACATACCTAAGTATGGTGGTAAGAGAGTTGCATATGTAAGGGATGAGGTTAGAGATGATTTAATAGAAGAAGGATATGCGGACATTATCTATGACTTTGCAGAAAGACCTGTTATCTGCCGTTGCGGTCACCGCTGTGTTGTAAAGATATTGGATGACCAATGGTTTATGAAATACTCCGATAAGGAGTGGAAAGGAAAGGCCCATGAGGTTCTTGATGGGGAAACCATTATTCCATCTGAGGTTAAGTCAAACTTCAACTATTATATTGACTGGCTAGATGACTGGGCATGTTCCAGAAGGGTAGGTCTTGGAACCCGTGTACCATGGGATAAAAAATGGCTGTTTGAACCACTTACAGATTCAACAATGTATATGTCCTACTATACAATAGCTAAATACCTAAAGGATATGGACCCTGAACTTCTAAATGAGGCATTCTTTAATAAGGTGTTCCTGGACATTGACTCCGATGACATCAAGGTCGACAGTGAGACCGTAAGTAAAATCCAGAATGAGTTCAACTACTGGTATCCTCTTGACTGGAGATTATCTGCAAAGGACCTTGTTGGAAACCATTTAAGCTTCCTGATGTTTGCACACTCTGCAATATTCCCTAGGGACAAATGGCCTAAGGGTACCGTTGTATTTGGTATGGGTCTTCTTGAGGGAAACAAGATGTCCTCCTCCAAAGGTAATGTAATATTACTTAACGATGCAATAGACCAATACTCTGCAGATGTAGTAAGATTGTTCCTCATGAGTTCAGCAGAACCATGGCAGGATTTCGACTGGAGGGAAAAGGAAGTAAAAGGTACTCAAAGAAGACTCCAATGGTTTAGGGAATTTACATCCAAAGTAGATGAGGTTGCAGGTGGAAACCTCAATCTATCTGACATTAAGGAAGTGGAGCTTACAAGGAATATTGATAAATGGATGATAGGCCAATTAAACAAACATATCAAGAATGCAACAGAGGCACTTGAGGTGTTCCAGACAAGAAAGGCATCACAGGAAGCATTATTCTTACTTAAAAAGGATGTGGACCACTACCTATACAGGGTAAAACACATTATCGATAATGGTGATGAGGGTGTTATCTATGTATTATCCACACTTCTGGACAATTGGATCAGGTTACTTGCACCATTTACACCACATACCTGTGAGGAATTATGGTCCACCTATGGCGGTGAGGGCTTTGTATCAGAGGCATCCTGGCCGGAATATGACGAGTCCCTAATCAGTGACGAGATCAGCACCTCCGAGGCACTTATCCAGAATGCTGTACATGATATTACAGAGATTGAAAAGATGGTCGATACAGATGTAAGTAAAATCCACCTATACCTTGCACCGGACTGGAAATGGGATTTATATAAAATAGCTTCAGAGGTTGGAAAACCTGACATTGGTCAGATCATGGGAAGGGCCATCAAAGCAAATATCTACTCCGATAAAAAAGCAATAGCTCAAAACGCTAAAAAGATTAGCCGTGAGATAACCAAAACCCCATATGTTGGAAAGATTGATGAGGAGTCAATCTTTGAAGACGGCAAAGCATATATGGAAGAGGAATGTGGTAGTGAGATAGTCATCCATACCGACGACTCCTATGATCCACAGAACAAGGCCCGTAATGCAATGCCATATAAGCCAGCTATATTTATTGAGTAGTTTAGTAAAATATAACATTAAATAGATTTATGTATTAAATTTTAAAATTAAATGTTTTAGATAAATTAATAGTTAATTTAGAATTAAATTAACTAACTTTCTTCTTATTTTAAGCTTGAACTTCTTCAAAATTCAATTTTTCACTTAAAATATAAAACCATTTTTAAAATAAAAATTTTCTATTATCAGACAGATTTTTTATTAAACTCAATCTTTAAACCTGATTGAAAATTAACTTATTTTATAATTTAAAAGTAAAATTAAAAAAAAATTAAAAAATATAAAAGTAAAAATAATTAGAAGAAAATTTTAGAATTATAAAAAAAATATTAAAAAAATTCTACGATACCCCATATTTTAATCAGTATTTCAAGTGTAAAAATCGATGAAACTTCAATTAAAATTAAAATAAATATAATTTTAAAAATTTTCTTTAATCTAAATATAAAGATTAAATTAGAATCATTTTAATCCATGCCAATTAAAATAATTATTTTTTTAATATTTAATAGATCTAATAATTTCTTAAAATATTTAAAAAATTTTTATAATTTTCTACAAATTGAAAATTTAAAAGACAAATAACTATTTATTTTTAATTTAATAGTTTAACTATCCTTATTTAACTTAATGAAGAATAGATATTAATTGTGCAAGTCTCAGCAATTTTTATGTTTTAATACTTTTTATTTAATTTTTATTACAAAATTTATTTTAATTTAATTGATTTAAATTAAATTTAACGTGGTAATTTTACTCAATTATCTAAAACATTTATTATTTTTTTAATTAGTCTAAATTTAAATAAATAATATCTTCATATTTAAATAGAAATCTTTTTATATAAATTGTGCAATACTTTATAAACAGAGGTACTTTTAGAAGACTTGCACAAAAATCTGAAAAAAGAAGGATTTTACATTCTCTAAAGGGTACTTTCAAGAAAATTTTTTGACTATTGCAAAACATAATCTAATAAAACAAGGATTGCGACTATTTCATATATTATCAACTCGGTTTTCTAATTTTTGTATTGCAAAACATAATCTAATAAAACAAGGATTGCTACACTGGTAAGGACTCATGATGATAATTACTCCGGTTCTATTGCAAACAATAAGATTGAAAAATTTTATATTTTTAATTACTTTTTATACATTTTAAATTTTAGGGGGAATTTAAAATTATGGTTTTTGTAATGTACGATATCTCTGAAAACTTAAGTCGTACTCATTTTATAAATAAATTACGATACTATGGACTTATAAGAGTTCAAAAATCTGTTTTTTCTGGTTTTTTAGATATTGATGAAAGATTAGAACTTATTAATGATTTTGAATTATATCTTTCATCCGATAATGACAGTATTATGATGATACCTGTTTGTGAAACCTGTAAGGATTCTATTTTTATTGAAGGTGATCCTCGCTTTTGAAAATAGCTTCAGACAACGAGCTTCTGGTAAGGATTCTATTTTTATTGAAGGTGATCTTGACCTGCCTAAAAAGGAGAGCTTTATGATATTTTAAAGGTGTTATTATGAGATTGGTTATAGATGGTTTTGGCAAATCAGTAAGCAAAAGGGATAATCAGATTATTATTAAAGAAAATAATAAAGAAATCAAATATTTTAGAGCCAAGGACATATCCCAAATACTATTTACTGGTAAAGGTTCCATTACATTTGATGCATTAAGCCTTCTTTCAGAATATGATATTGACTGTGTTTCTATAAATTGGAAAGGGGAGGTAGATTATAGATTGTCTCCTCCTGAAAAGAAAAATGTCATTATAAAAAAGGAGCAATATTATTCCCTACTTGATAAAAGAAGTGGCCAAATAGCTAAGGAATTCATAATAAGCAAAATAGAAAATCAAAAAGCAGTACTTGGAACAATAGCCAAATCAAGAGATAATGATGAATATTTACTTGACATAAAAAATAATCTAAATATAGAACTTCAAAGACTAAAAGATTTGAAAGTGGATAAAATCGGCAATATTAGATCAAGTATCTTAGGTTATGAAGGTCATGCCTCTTCAGAATATTGGAAAGGAATCTCTTATATAATAAATGATGATTGGGGTTTTATTTTAAGAAGTGGTAGAGGAGCACAAGATCCGGTAAATTCACTTCTAAACTATGGTTATGCAATCTTACAGAGTACTGTTTGGAAAGCAATCTATAATGTTGGTCTTGATCCATATTGTGGATTCCTACATTCCGAGCGATATGGGAGAGTAAGCTTAGTATTTGATTTAATGGAGGAATTCAGACAACAAATAGTGGACAAAACAGTGCTATCCATAATTAATAAAAACCAACTTAGTATAGATGATTTTGAATTCTATGAAGGCAATATTAGAATTGGAGATAAAGCTAAAAAAACACTCATTTCTGGAATATATAAAAAATTTGAATCTAAAATTGAATTCAATAATAAAAAAATAGCCTATCAGGATATCCTATTATACCAAGCAAGATTACTTACCAAATATCTAACAGGACAGGTTAAAGAGTACACAGGATTTTACAGACGATGGTGATTTTAGTTAAATTTTTTATGAAATTAAAACTTTAATCTAAAGTAATAGATAATTTAATTTAGTATTTAAATTAATCCTTAATCTTTTAACCATATTTTCAAAATAATGGAAAATATTATTTATTTTAATATATTTTTATACTAAATTTCAATTTTAGATTTTAAAAAAATATATTAACTCAAAATAGGTTCTTATTATACATAACATTTATTTTCTAATTTTAATAAATTATATTTAAACAAGTTAATAGAAATAATAATATACTCTTTTTTAAGTATTTCCCTAAATTTTAAATAATCTTTTTTATGTTAAGATCTTAATAAAAAAACTGTTAATCTATATATAATGATATAAAATAAAAAAAACATAAAATTAAAAAAATGTACAAAATTTATAAAAAAAGAATGTTTAAACATTTATAATTAAATATCTCATAAATAATGGATAAAAAATTAAATAATCAATCTTAAGACTATTAAACAAAAATTAAAAACTAATATCAAATATTTTAATCTATATAAAATAAATTCTATTTTAATATTCAAAAATTTTAAGTTATTAAAAGAACAATAATTAATTGGAAATAATAAATTTTAAGAAAATTTCCAGCCTATTAAAATAAGACCATTATGGGATTGAAATTATTCTCTCCGTGTTTCTCCAATATTCATTAATATATTAAAATAAGACCATTATGGGATTGAAATATGATTTTGTTATTTACTTCTAATTCTCCAGTATGAATTAAAATAAGACCATTATGGGATTGAAATGTGCTTAATGCCCCACTCCATGAGCCATCATAGATGATTAAAATAAGACCATTATGGGATTGAAATCGACTTAAACTGTATCTTTAATCTAAGTGATATTGTATTAAAATAAGACCATTATGGGATTGAAATACCTCAAAAGTTGCAGATGAAAGAATCAACAGAATAATATTAAAATAAGACCATTATGGGATTGAAATTATATAATTCTGTAATTTTGTATACAGTAGTGTATAATTAAAATAAGACCATTATGGGATTGAAATGTTACTAGTCTTGAGATTGATTTATTTTTTGCTAAAATTAAAATAAGACCATTATGGGATTGAAATTTATTCCTAATCTCAACAGATTTATCCCATGGTTTCATTAAAATAAGACCATTATGGGATTGAAATCATAGAAAAACATATGACTTCTGTGTAGATTTACTATTAAAATAAGACCATTATGGGATTGAAATAGTAAAGGGAGACTTTTTGATAATATGAATCTTCAGATTAAAATAAGACCATTATGGGATTGAAATGTTCTTTCTATATCATGGGTCTAAAAATGATTGTTTATTAAAATAAGACCATTATGGGATTGAAATTGAAGTTTATCTCTTTCCCTATTCAATATTTCCTCAAATTAAAATAAGACCATTATGGGATTGAAATAATTATATATAATATGCTGCATGTTCAACGGATCAAATTAAAATAAGACCATTATGGGATTGAAATCTTATAGGTTCTTCATATAATTCATAGTAATTAAAATTAAAATAAGACCATTATGGGATTGAAATAAGGTCAAAGCATACCAATGATAATAGAAAAACAAAATTAAAATAAGACCATTATGGGATTGAAATAGTATAAGGGCGATTTATGAAAACAATAAAAGAATAATTAAAATAAGACCATTATGGGATTGAAATTTCTACACTAACTCTACCCATGTTCCTGTAAACTATATTAAAATAAGACCATTATGGGATTGAAATATATCTGTGAACGAAGTAAATCGTTAAAGGTTAACTTATTAAAATAAGACCATTATGGGATTGAAATACCAAAAGGAGTTGATTATCAATACCATGATTCAGATTAAAATAAGACCATTATGGGATTGAAATATCAGAATTGGTTTATAGTTATGATATTACCTTTGAGATTAAAATAAGACCATTATGGGATTGAAATACGGTTCTTGGGAATAGACAATATTCAATATACACCAAATTAAAATAAGACCATTATGGGATTGAAATCATTATATACTTGTGTTTCGGGAGCATTATATTCAAATTAAAATAAGACCATTATGGGATTGAAATATGTTTTCATTAGTAATGCTTTTAGTTTGCAGATGTATTAAAATAAGACCATTATGGGATTGAAATATATCTTAAAGATAATCGGAAACATATGAAAAAATGATTAAAATAAGACCATTATGGGATTGAAATTAGAATAATATAAAGTCATTAGTAGCATCTGTGATTATCCAATTAAAATAAGACCATTATGGGATTGAAATATACTAATTTTAGTTATCTTATTATTTAATATTATCATTAAAATAAGACCATTATGGGATTGAAATGGAAAGTAACAATCAAGGACACATACACAGTCGACAATTAAAATAAGACCATTATGGGATTGAAATTCATTCTTTTCACCCCCATAACATTAGTTTAGAAAATTAAAATAAGACCATTATGGGATTGAAATTCAAATATTCCAACTAACAAATTCAACCTTAAATTAATTAAAATAAGACCATTATGGGATTGAAATACGGCATTACATAATGCACACATCAGATGTGCCTGATTAAAATAAGACCATTATGGGATTGAAATTAATAAATGGTTTTAATGCTTTATTATTCTCATCTAATTAAAATAAGACCATTATGGGATTGAAATAGAAACAATTCATCAATGTCAACAACAAGGCGGATGATTAAAATAAGACCATTATGGGATTGAAATCTCATCCTACCTTGCAAGTTAGATCATAAGATTAATTAAAATAAGACCATTATGGGATTGAAATCTGTTAAGCTGTATCTGTTCAACCTGTGCCCTTTTATTAAAATAAGACCATTATGGGATTGAAATGGACATTATCAAGTGCCTTCCTATAAGTGTATGAGATTAAAATAAGACCATTATGGGATTGAAATGTGGTATGAAGTGGAAACCGTTCAACACATTGTCGAATTAAAATAAGACCATTATGGGATTGAAATCTAAAGATTATGTTCGTACATTCGATGACATAGATATTAAAATAAGACCATTATGGGATTGAAATGTTCCAGAATGTAGCCTCAGTAATACCCGCATTAAGATTAAAATAAGACCATTATGGGATTGAAATTTATAAATTACTTTTTTAGATCATCAAGTTTATGATTATTAAAATAAGACCATTATGGGATTGAAATTATGGTTGCAGTAATATATTCGGTTTTGCAACTCCTATTAAAATAAGACCATTATGGGATTGAAATAGATACCTTACTGGTGGTGAAGAAAAGCAAAACAATGATTAAAATAAGACCATTATGGGATTGAAATGGAAATATACAGTCTCAGTGGTCCCACATTAGTGAAATTAAAATAAGACCATTATGGGATTGAAATTTACAATGAAGGACCTGTATAGGTGTTTTGACTGTTGCAGATTAAAATAAGACCATTATGGGATTGAAATGAATATACAGTTACAAATGGATATAATCAAGTAAAAATTAAAATAAGACCATTATGGGATTGAAATTACCTTACAATAGAGTATGCTATGGGTGACCCCAATTAAAATAAGACCATTATGGGATTGAAATGTTTTTGTTACTGGTTCTGAATTTAAAGATGCAGATATTAAAATAAGACCATTATGGGATTGAAATAATTAGTATGGATTTAAGTAATTTATTTAAATCCTAATTAAAATAAGACCATTATGGGATTGAAATATACTTGCTGCTTTATTATTATACCTTCCTAAGACTTATTAAAATAAGACCATTATGGGATTGAAATGAATATCCAATCAGGCTATGAAGGATGCTTATATTGCAATTAAAATAAGACCATTATGGGATTGAAATTATATTAAACGACGGTTTATATATTAATTGTTTTTAATTAAAATAAGACCATTATGGGATTGAAATATTCTTCAATTTGTATGTCTCATAGACCAAATCCAAATTAAAATAAGACCATTATGGGATTGAAATACAATAAGGTTACCAGTATTATTCATTTCTTTTAGCTGATTAAAATAAGACCATTATGGGATTGAAATGTTACCAAGTCTGATGGTGCTGTTCCATTACTGCCAATTAAAATAAGACCATTATGGGATTGAAATATTTATTTTTTATTTATCATGTTTACTTTCATATAAATTAAAATAAGACCATTATGGGATTGAAATAACTGTGAAAGTAGTGATATAGTCTATGATGAACAAATTAAAATAAGACCATTATGGGATTGAAATTTGCCCAGCAGCTTGACTATCTTCTGCTAATTCAAATTAAAATAAGACCATTATGGGATTGAAATGGAGAAAGCAGCTATGGGTATAGGTTGTGGAAATCAATTAAAATAAGACCATTATGGGATTGAAATGATAATACCTTATAGCCTTCAACACTTGCACTGTATCATTAAAATAAGACCATTATGGGATTGAAATAGTGGATTATCAAAACCATATTTTGTTAGTTTAGAAATTAAAATAAGACCATTATGGGATTGAAATCATTATTATGTGCCTGTATATGTACACCGAGTCTTCATTAAAATAAGACCATTATGGGATTGAAATTAAAATATAACCCTCTTTTTCTATTTTAGTTGTATTGATTAAAATAAGACCATTATGGGATTGAAATATCCGAATAATTGCAAATGTCTGTGAAAACAGAGCAATTAAAATAAGACCATTATGGGATTGAAATCAGGAAATGTTGCAAATTTCTATGTACTTGGTCCTAATTAAAATAAGACCATTATGGGATTGAAATGTATTGATTCCCGTCCTTGAGTTGGTGGGTCAAGTATTAAAATAAGACCATTATGGGATTGAAATGATAATGCCCCAGAACGGATAAGGCTTGTTGTATCTAATTAAAATAAGACCATTATGGGATTGAAATATTGTAAAACTGTTTGAATTTCATTCTGGAGATAAAATTAAAATAAGACCATTATGGGATTGAAATTTATTAATGGTGGTTGTGGTGGTCTTTGCAGGTTCATATTAAAATAAGACCATTATGGGATTGAAATGTAATAATGGAAAAAGAATTTAAACAACATCTTGAAATTAAAATAAGACCATTATGGGATTGAAATTACTACCATATTTACCATGAACCCTTTCATGTCCATATTAAAATAAGACCATTATGGGATTGAAATTTTTTTCTTCAGGTAATTCTTGTAGTTCTCTTTTTAATATTAAAATAAGACCATTATGGGATTGAAATGTTACTGGTGCTCCAGGTTCATATGACTTGGAGATTATTAAAATAAGACCATTATGGGATTGAAATGACTATAATCGTCTCCGTCCTCATATGCTCCGTAAATATTAAAATAAGACCATTATGGGATTGAAATCTTACACCAACAAGCGTATTGGATTCTTTCACAGGAATTAAAATAAGACCATTATGGGATTGAAATACTCATCGGCTTCATGTAACTGCCGTTCTTCTAGATTAAAATAAGACCATTATGGGATTGAAATAAAGAGAGTTTGATTTAAACTGCGATAAGCTAATTTATTAAAATAAGACCATTATGGGATTGAAATTATATTAGACAATTCCTTGTTTGTCTTGAAGGAGTAATTAAAATAAGACCATTATGGGATTGAAATGTCAAAATTTAACATTACACCACGAGCATACTGACAATTAAAATAAGACCATTATGGGATTGAAATAACTCATAAGTACAACCATTAACTTTATAGTAATCCATTAAAATAAGACCATTATGGGATTGAAATGAGGGTACTGGTGGTAAGATTCAAAGAGTTACATGGATTAAAATAAGACCATTATGGGATTGAAATGGAAATTCAAGCTATTGGATATTCAATAGCTTACTAATTAAAATAAGACCATTATGGGATTGAAATTTGTATAATCTACCGTTTTCATCTTCGAACATCATATTAAAATAAGACCATTATGGGATTGAAATGTTTTCATTGGTTCAAGTACTAACACTAGATCCAAATTAAAATAAGACCATTATGGGATTGAAATACCCATGAAAACATTCTAAAAACAAACGAAGTGATAATTAAAATAAGACCATTATGGGATTGAAATATATTTGATGGATCCTTCATCTGTGGTTACCGATAAATTAAAATAAGACCATTATGGGATTGAAATTTATTTTTCCTTTCGTGGAAGTAATGTCTACTCCCAATTAAAATAAGACCATTATGGGATTGAAATGTAAAATGAATTTCACATTCACTAACAAGGCTAACAGATTAAAATAAGACCATTATGGGATTGAAATGCCAATAATTCTCCTTTTGAATTGGTTAATGAAACCAATTAAAATAAGACCATTATGGGATTGAAATATTATTCTGTTCAAGTATGTCTCTTGCAGCGATAAGATTAAAATAAGACCATTATGGGATTGAAATATACAATATGATAGATTATACCAGAAATTTTTAAAATTAAAATAAGACCATTATGGGATTGAAATGAAAGCTTATCATCAACCTCCTGTTTCAAATAATGCATTAAAATAAGACCATTATGGGATTGAAATATTAGAGTTGATGTCAAGAATAAGGACATTAGGGAAATTAAAATAAGACCATTATGGGATTGAAATAGTTTGACATGTCCTCATCTGCTAAGACAATGCAAATTAAAATAAGACCATTATGGGATTGAAATAAGCTTCAAATACTTGAAAGTGGAGGTAATGTAGATATTAAAATAAGACCATTATGGGATTGAAATGTTGGAGATGAAAAGATTAAAATTAAAAAAATAAGAATTAAAATAAGACCATTATGGGATTGAAATTAGGATTGCATTATGTTCATACCCTTATTCATTTCAATTAAAATAAGACCATTATGGGATTGAAATATAAGAACATTTTAAAGTATATTAATAATTATAATAATTAAAATAAGACCATTATGGGATTGAAATCTTATACTATCCATACTAATTCCTGCAGGTAATCCTATTAAAATAAGACCATTATGGGATTGAAATGTAACCAAGACTGGGGGTTCAAGAATGATTAAACGGATTAAAATAAGACCATTATGGGATTGAAATGAAATTATAGGTATTGAAGCTGAGGAGTTAAGAGAAATTAAAATAAGACCATTATGGGATTGAAATACATCTGAGAAGTTTCTCCATTCATGTTTTAGATGTATTAAAATAAGACCATTATGGGATTGAAATACATCTGAGAAGTTTCTCCATTCATATTTTAGATGTATTAAAATAAGACCATTATGGGATTGAAATGAGAACATATCCGTGAATGAATCTCCACCAACATTGATTAAAATAAGACCATTATGGGATTGAAATAAAAACCTTTAAAATTTAGAAAGGAGAATATTTCCGTATTAAAATAAGACCATTATGGGATTGAAATAGGACCAGCACCACTTCTACTGTTAGTTGGTAAGCAAATTAAAATAAGACCATTATGGGATTGAAATAAATTATTGGCAAAAGTGATAACTTTCCTAATACATATTAAAATAAGACCATTATGGGATTGAAATACCCTTCATCTGATGAATTGAATGACATCATGCCCGATTAAAATAAGACCATTATGGGATTGAAATAAACTTATGGAGATGAGTAAATGGATGAAAAAACAAGATTAAAATAAGACCATTATGGGATTGAAATAGAATATACATGAGAAACAACACATACTACATATTATATTAAAATAAGACCATTATGGGATTGAAATCGGCCACCTATGATTTGTGCTACATACAGGTTATCACCATTAAAATAAGACCATTATGGGATTGAAATATTAAACCAGTTAGAAATCTTAATTTATTGTTACTTATTAAAATAAGACCATTATGGGATTGAAATCCAAGTAGTTGAATTATAATCGTCATGGGTGAAGGTATTAAAATAAGACCATTATGGGATTGAAATGAATATGAGGAACCCAAAAATGATGAGTTAATCCTATTAAAATAAGACCATTATGGGATTGAAATTATTATATGTTTTTATATTATGAACCATAAGTATTCATTAAAATAAGACCATTATGGGATTGAAATAGTCTTAGTTAAATAGATATAGAATGGTTTATCCGGATTAAAATAAGACCATTATGGGATTGAAATGAATCATTCACTATACTCAACGTAGAATCTGAAGAATTAAAATAAGACCATTATGGGATTGAAATACCCTCAAGATAAATATTCCTACAAATTCTCTCCGCATTAAAATAAGACCATTATGGGATTGAAATAATTAAATATAATCTTCATTGGGCAGGCGGACATGATTAAAATAAGACCATTATGGGATTGAAATGATTTTGGTATGTCCCTTTTTAGAAGGTTTCTTTGAAATTAAAATAAGACCATTATGGGATTGAAATTCATAATCCACAAAACCAATCATAAGATACCGTGCAATTAAAATAAGACCATTATGGGATTGAAATTAGAAACAGAAACCATCAATCTCAATATCTCCCTCTATTAAAATAAGACCATTATGGGATTGAAATAGTAAAAAGAGTCAAAAAGACTGATTCTTTTGAATTCATTAAAATAAGACCATTATGGGATTGAAATATCGTTGCAGGACTTGTAGCAGAAGCATTATTATTCATATTAAAATAAGACCATTATGGGATTGAAATGAATATGCCTGCAATACCTAATGGTGTTGGTAATAATTAAAATAAGACCATTATGGGATTGAAATTCGGTTAATTGTTTAGCTCTATTTTTAAAATTTCCATTAAAATAAGACCATTATGGGATTGAAATGACCATGACTGTTTTATTTATCAAAGAAGAGTAGTATTAAAATAAGACCATTATGGGATTGAAATCTGTTAGAATTGTTAGGAAATATGTATTTGCCTTTCGAATTAAAATAAGACCATTATGGGATTGAAATTAATTTAAACTCCTTTTTAGTTATGTCGGCGGTTGATTAAAATAAGACCATTATGGGATTGAAATGAAGGTAGCGGTAATCAACAATAGATATAAAAGAAGATTAAAATAAGACCATTATGGGATTGAAATCATTCTTATTTTGACCTATACTTGTAGTTACTAAAGAATTAAAATAAGACCATTATGGGATTGAAATTACACTGTGGACTATGCGTAATGGTAAAACCTGTTGGAATTAAAATAAGACCATTATGGGATTGAAATACCGTCAAGTCTTTTACTGAGTTCACTCCCAATGCACATTAAAATAAGACCATTATGGGATTGAAATCCTACCTATCCCCAAACATTGTCAACAATAGACGATATTAAAATAAGACCATTATGGGATTGAAATTACCCAAAGATGCTACTGTAACTAAAATTGCTGTGATTAAAATAAGACCATTATGGGATTGAAATTCGCCTGTTAGATTAGATGAACCTACACCATATATTATTAAAATAAGACCATTATGGGATTGAAATATAAAATTATCTTTTGGAACCTATACATTAACAAGATTAAAATAAGACCATTATGGGATTGAAATAGACTTTCAAGGAGGAATACACTGTATTCTTGCCAGATTAAAATAAGACCATTATGGGATTGAAATTTCACCCAAGCTTTCACAACTGAATCAGCTACTTCAATTAAAATAAAACCATTATGGGATTGAAATATGATAATAGAAAAACAAACATCAACTGATTCAAACATTAAAATAAGACCATTATGGGATTGAAATAATTGAATATCTGCATACATAGTTGAAGCAATATCCCAATTAAAATAAAACCATTATGGGATTGAAATAACCGTTTTTATGTATGTGATCCAACTAAGGGCTTAATTAAAATAAAACCATTATGGGATTGAAATATAGTATCAATAATACTAGTACCCCAGAGGCAGTTTATTAAAATAAGACCATTATGGGATTGAAATTAATCATTTTCCCCCATTGTATTTACTAGTGATTAGATTAAAATAAGACCATTATGGGATTGAAATTCTTTTAATAATCCCATAAAACTCCATATTGCAGTATTAAAATAAGACCATTATGGGATTGAAATGATTGATAATCCTTATAGAATTTCTGGAATTGCAAATTAAAATAAGACCATTATGGGATTGAAATGCTATCAAGTCTGATGGTGCTGTTCCATTACTGCCAATTAAAATAAGACCATTATGGGATTGAAATGATACTAAATTAGAGATTTTAGAAATTAAATCTTATAAACGTGAAATCTACTTAAAAGTAGTATAATAAGGAGGATTAAACTTTATGAAAAGCAATTTAATACCTGGATATGAATTTGAATATACACTTGATGGAGTATTAGCATCAGAATATGATGAACAATTACATAAAAAATATAAAATTAATAGACCATATATTTTACAACATATAGAAGAGCTTGTTAGTTTACCTGATGCTTGTATTCCTTTACTTATGACCCATCATGAGAAGGTACATGAAAGATTTATGAGAGATTTGGATGTTGATGGAAAAGGAACATTAGGTTTATATCAATGGGTTAATCTTTTTGGAAAAATGTATGAATATGACATTGAAGATATTTATGAAGATGATGTCCGTATGGCTTTGGATTTGATTAAAAAATATCCGGAACATAAAGATCTTGTTAAATTAATTGATGAGGAATAAAAAATAAGATGATTTTTGTGCGGGGATAAGTTATGTCTGTAATACTTTTTGGTAATGTTGATGAGGATGAAATATTTTTTTCAGATTTCATAGTGAAAATTGATTATGGTGATAAAAATAAGGGAGAATTTGGGTTTATAGGATGTTCTGATGCATGTAATCGTAGGTTTAGATTGTTTGATAAGGAGGGTAATCTTATTGAAGAGGTAATTGATGATAATCCTTATCAATTTGATTTTCCATATGAAGATTTAAATGAGGTTTTTTCAGAAAACAATAATATTATTTATTAATCCTGCAAAAGCTTTTTTTGTAATTAATAATTAATTTAATTATAATAATTCTATTTTTTTGATTAATGTAGAAAAAAGATGATTAAAAAAAGTTGTGATATGGGGGAGGTATATATTTTATGTCAATGAATGATGAGGAAAATGTTAAAAAAGAGGAAATAATATTTTCAGATTTCATATTAAAAATAGATTATGGGATTAAAAATCATATAAAATTTGGGGAAGGAGGACATGCTAACACAACTCAACGAAGATGTGTATTATTTAATAAAAAGGGTAATCTCATTGAAGAAATAATTAATGACAATCCTTATGTAAGAAAAATACCAAAAGAATGTATTAAATAAATATTATTCCTATAAAATTCTAAATTTAATCTTTTTTGTAATTAATTGTTAATTACAATTTATTTTTATTATTATTTTTTTTGGGTGGTTCTATTTGTCCACCTTATATTATTGAAGGGAAGAATATATATGAAATCCTTTTTTTTGTTTATACTATTATAATGTTTTTCATGTTAAAAAGCTCTTTTTAGGATAATTCTTTTTTTCTTCCCTTCAAACTCCTAATTTTAAAATAAATAATTAAAAACAATTATAGGGTGATTTGCATTGAAATCACTACAACAAATATCACAAAAAAGTGATAAAACCAACGAACTACTTTTTACTGCACCGGTAATGATTCCTGGAGAAGCGGACTGTGATTATAATCGCGGTGAAAAACCTTTTACACCTGAGGAAATCCGTGAAATAGCTGTAGCCTATAAAGACTATCAGATTGTAGACCGTGAACATGAATATTTCCAGACTGGAGAAAAAATTGGTGTTCCTGTTAAATCTTGGAATTAAAATAAGACCATTATAGGATTGAAAATAGTTTATACTTAAATTGAATAATTTGAATTATCAAATTAAAATAAGACATTATATGATTAAAATCATATTCCACAATATATGATTTATAAATCCGATTATTAAAATAATATATTTTTGGATTAAAAGTTTAAAATAAAATTTTAATAAAAAATAAAATTATAATTAAATGGATTATGATAAAATAAGTATATAGAAAAAATAATATAAGTTAAGAAATATTTAATTAAAAATTAAAAAATTATTGGAAAAATTTTAATATTTAATTATTAACCAAATTTTTATAAAATAGTTAAAAAATATAGAAAAAATACCGAGTTTAAATAGAAAATTATATAAATAATTAAAAAAAAGATATAAAACTATAAAAAGGGTGTGAATATGAGACTTAAAATTTTATTGAAATCTAAAAATAATAGATTGAAAATACCTTTTAATTATAATCACATAATATCAGCCATTATTTATAATAAAATTGCTGATTTAGAGTTTTCTAAAAAATTACACTCTTCTAATTCTTACAAATATTTTACTTTTTCTCAAATACATATACATAATTTTAAAATTACAAAACAAGGCTTTTTATCTCAAAATGGGATGATTGACTTTTTAATTTCTTCTTCTGATGATTATTTAATCAAAAGTCTTGTTGAAGGGTTCCTCGATGATTTAACTGTTAACTTCATTGGTGAAGATCTTTTTGTACAGAAAGTAGAATTACTTCCTGTTCCAGATTTTGCAGATAAAATTAATGTTAAAACTTTGTCTCCGATAATTGTAAGAACTAAAAAAGAAATTAAGGGTAATCTAAAAGTTTGGGATCTTGCGCCCGGGGATCAGTTCTTTAGAAATCTTGAGAAAAATTTGATTAATAAATATTTAAAGTACAATGATTTAGATGGAACTGATAAAAAAATTAAGATTTATTCAGAAATGAGAAATGTAAAAAGTAAAAGAATTTCAATTGAAAAAGGTGATAAAAGAACTTTTCATAGGGCTTATATGATGGATTTAATATTGGAAGGAGATAAAGAATTGTTGAAATTTGCATACGATGCTGGTTTAGGCGAAAAATCAGGATTAGGATTTGGTATGATTGATTTAATATAATATGGGTGAATTATTTTATGATTTATGATTTAATCGAATATGGTAAATGGTTATCTGAAAATAATTTAGATGATTTTGGAAAAGATACAAAAGATAAAGATTATATATTATTGGTTAATTTTGATAATTATAATTTTGAACTTGTTGATTTTTATAAGAAAGAATCATTTGATTTTAATAAATATTTTAATCACTCAATTTTTCATAATGATTTTTTTATATCTACAGATCAAAGATTTATGATTCCATCTAAATCACATTTATTAGGTTTATCTCCATTTTTTATAAAATTAGATAATGATTTTTTAAAAAATAAAAAATTTAGTGAAAAAAAATTTATCAATTTTCAAAAAAAAATTGAACGTTCAGTTAAATCTAACAAAAATAATAAAGAATTTAATGCTGTATTAAATAATATTTACAATGATTATAATAATTTTATAAATTCTTGTCCTTTAAATAAGCTTGAAAAGTCATTTTTTTTAAAATTTTTTAATGATTATTCTTATGATAAAATTTCTTCATTAATAATTGATTATTATAGTTTTATTTTGGAAAAATCTGATGAAATTTCTAAAAAGATTATAAATTTAAAGCAATCCGAGGAATTTATAAAAAAAGATGAATCTAATTTTTATTTAGCTTGTTGTTTTAATAATGAATTAGATTTAATTAATGATATATTTATTTTTTATTCAAAGATTTTTAAAAAAAGAGAAGAAAAAATTAAAAATTTTGAGAGGGGGCACTGTTCATTTTGTGGAAAAGAAAGTATAACTTATTCTTCAATAGGAAGTTATGCATTATCTAAATCTTCTTCATTTAATTATTCAAATAAAATGAATAATGCACATTTAAGAATATGTAATGAATGTAATTCTTATTTACGTACTGCAGAGAATAATATTAAGAAAAGTTTAAATGCACCTATAATGATTATACCTAAATCTAAAGGAAATAAAGAGTATAGTTCTTTTACAAAAATATCAAATACAGATAAACCTTCATTTTCAAAAATTAATGAATTTTTAAAAGATAATTCAAATGATTTTAACTATGATTTGATTTTTTACAGTGAAAGTAAAGGCAATACTTATATAATAAATAAATATGTAGAAAATTATCAAGCATTTTTAGTAGAATTTAATAAAAAAATAAAATTATATAATGAGGGTAATTGTTGCAACTATTTATTAAATGAGCCTTTAACTTTTGATATTACTAAAGAAAAAAATTATATAACTAATCTTTTTGACTTAGAATACATTTTTAAATCATTTTTTGTTAATATTAACAAAGAAGGGGTTAAATATCCAAATTTATTTAATTTTTATGATATATACTTAAATGATATTAGTGGAGAGAAAGGTATTTTTAGGGGTTTTGATTCTAAAACAGTGTCAATATTTGTTAAATATATGAATAGTATTTTTAGTTTTATTTATGAATTAAATAGTGATTCTTTAAACAGAAAAATGTTGAATGAAATTGTTTTAAATCTATTACTAAAATATCAAAAGAACACAAATAATGAAAATTCGTATAGAAATTCTATTATCCAAAATTTAAATTATTATTATATGTTGAATAAAGAATTTTTGGAGGATAAAATGTTGAATGAAGACAATATAAAAGAATTAAAAAATATTTTTTCAAAATATAATATTAAGAATAATGACCAGAGTTCAACTGAAGATGAAGAAAAAAAGATTTCAGCTGAGGATGAAGAAGAAATCTTTAAATTAATTGAAGAGGATTGTTCATTAAAATATTATTTATTGGGACAATTTATTTCCTTAATTGACAATTTTAAAAGGAGTAACAACAAAAATGGGGAAGTTTTCTCCAATTTTATTTTAAATTGTAATAAATATAATGTTTTAAAATTATTTGCAACCGAAGTCCTACAAAAAAACAATTATTATATTGAAAAAATGAATAAAAAAGGTAAGTTTATTTTTAAAATATTAGAAAAAGATTTAAACTCATTATTTGATGAAGATGAATTTTATTTTGAAGATTATTTATTATTAATTTTTACAGGATATTATACAGAGAATATATTATCTTCAAGTTATGGTTCTGAATAATCTTATTTCAATTTAAGATTAAACTTTTTAAATTTTTCAATAAATTAATAATATTGGTGAAATGCCATTTAATATAAAAATTAAAATTAAAAAAATATAAGTGATATTATGGAAACTGATAAAGAATATGTTAAAAATTATTATCAAGGAATATATTTAACTGAAACCATTTTAGGAAATCCTAATGGGGATTTTGTAGATAATTCTCCAAGAAACTTTGATGGAGAAATATTTACAACTGATAAATGTATAAAATATAATGTTAGAAAATATATTCATGAATCTGTTGAAGATTTGGAGAATAAAGAAAATATTGTATTTTTCTTCCCAAGATTAGTTAAAGGTGCAAAAAAAGAAGAAAATAAATTTAAAACCCGTGACGATGTATATGAATTTTTTAAAAAAGAAGATAATCCTTTTGAATCTTTAATAAAATGTTCACCAGATGTTAGAATGTTTGGAGGGACATTTAGTTTTACAAAGGATTCAAAACAAATATATGGACCAATTCAATTAACTTATGGTGTTGATATTAACGAAGCACAAATTAAACGTATTCAAATTGGTGCCCCTTTTGCAACAACTACTGGAAAACAAAAAACTAATGGTTCAGAATCAATTGTTGATGATGCAATAATTTCATATGATATAACTATTAATCCAAATGTTTATAAAAATTTATTATTAAAGTCTGATTTAGAGTTATTTAAAAAATCTTTATGGTTTGGAACTAATTTAAGGAAGTCAACAAGTAAAAAAACTGATTCAAAATTATTAATTTTAATTAAATTTATTAACAAAGATAATACTATTTTGAATATTGGAGAATTAAAAGAATTGATTGAAGTTTCTAATAAAAAACAACATAAAGTAAATCATGAAATTCTCAAGTTAAATTGTGATAAACTATTTAAAAAATTAGAAAAATACTGTGATTTTATTGAAAGTATTGATTTATATTATGATTCTGAGGATTTAATTTTGGAATATGGTGGAGAAACTTTAGATGAAAAAACCGATTTTAAATTAAGAGATAAAATTTCATCTAAAGATCCAATTGATTTAATTAAAAATTAAATTAAGGTAATTTGTATGGAAATTATAGAATTAGATATTTGGAGTAAATTTGGTTGTTTTACTAAACCTTTTTCAAATAGTGGTGGAATGTTAACCTATTTTATTCCACCAAAAACTTCTATAATAGGTATGATTGGTGCGATTTTAGGTTATAAATTTGATGATTATATAACTAATAATGAAGGTATTAATACATATTGTATTGAAAAACTTAATGACATTAAAGTTTCAATTCAACCATTATTTCCCCTAAAAACAAAAAGAGTAACATTTAATCAGGTTTCTAATAATGGCATAAGTAATATTAGACAAGATGTTTTAATCAATCCTTACTATAAATTATTCATTGTTTTCCCTAATTCATTAGAATCTGAAAAAAATATATTTTTAGAAAGAATTAAGTCACAACAATCCGTCTTTAATTTATATATGGGGAAAAATGAATTTATGTTAAATTACAAGTTTATTAACGTTTTTAAATATGAAACATTTAAACTAGATAATTCTAATAAGAATGATTTTTTTTCCTCAGGAAATGGAATTTATGGTTCACTTAACAGAAGAGATATAAAAAATGCAGTATTAAAATCTAAAAAAATTAATAAGAAAAAAGTATTATTTTCTGGTGGAAACTCCAAAAAATTAGAAAGTTTTTATGAATATTTTATACATGATTATCCTATAAAAAGAGAAAATTTTGTAGAATTTGAATTTTCACCAATTTCATTTTATTCTATAAATAAAAATGAAGAATGCTATTTCTCGGATATTGAATTAAAAGATAATTGTTTTTTAGAATTATATAATATTGGAGATAAAAAATGGATTTCTTTGATTTAAAATATGATTTTGATTCATCATTTATTAAATTAAATGATGATTTTTTTTATTTTTATGCACATACTAACGAATACCTCATGAATCATATTCAAAAAACATCATACATTTTTGATAATTTATTAGATAAAAAAACTATTGAAGACTTTTATGAAAGATTTAAACAAAAATATTTGATAAATTTTACTTTTGAGGATTTTAATAAAGTTATTAAATATACTGTTTACTTGCATGATATTGGAAAAATTTCATTCAATTTTCAGTTAAATCGCTTAAATAAAAATAATGAAAAAATTTTTAATGAACAATCAACTTTTTTAAAGAAATATTCTTTTGAAGATTATATACCTTTATTATGTAAAACCCATTCAATTGTTGGATCATTAATTTTTTTATCTAAATTTAAGACAATTATTGATGAAAATACCGTAATTCTATTAATATTAGCTTATACAATCTATGGACATCATACCTCAATTAAAGATATTTTAAGTAATAAACATTTTTCATATGACTTAAATGATAGTGAATGGATTACATTTTGTATTATATTATTATATTTGGATTTAGCTAGCAAAGAAGATATCGAAAATGAGAAATTTTCACCATATTATTTTAATCAAATACAAGACAATAATTCAAAATATTTAAAAAATGAAATTGAAGATTATGATAGCACATTATCCTATTTTTATATGTATATTTATTCATTATTGATAGTATCTGATGTTTTTGCTAGTAATAAATACAATATTTCAGTTGAAGAGGTTAAAAAATTAAATTTTAATAATAGAATTACATTAGATTTAAAAAATAAAATGTTTTCATCATTCTACAATAAAAAATATAATAAAAATTTATCATATGATAATTTAATAACTGATTCTTTGGAAAATATTGATAATATTAATGTTTTAAGAAAAAATATGTTATTAGAATCATCTTTTAATTTAATTAAAAGTCTTGATAAAAATAGAGTTTTCTTTTTAAATATGCCTACAGGTGCTGGAAAAACAAACACTTCCATGAAATTAGCACTAGATATAATAAATAATACTGAAATTGATAGAATTATTTATGCTATGCCTTTCATTAATATTATTGAACAAAATTTTGATGTAATATGTGATTCTTATGGATTAACAGAAGATAATGGGGAAATTAGAAAGATTTATTCTGGATCTGAAACTTTATTTTCAGATGCAAGTGATGAATTTAAATATGATATATTATTGAATGATGATTTTTTTAACTACCCTGTAATATGTACTACATTTGTCAGCTTATTCAATAGTATAATTAGAAATGACAAAAAATCTAAATATAAATTATTTGCATTAACAAATTCTGTAATTATTCTAGATGAAATTCAATCTTTACCTTTAAAAAACTGGAATAGTTTATATTATATTATTAATGAATTAGCAGATAAATATAATATTTATTTTATTATAATGAGTGCTACATTACCTAATTTTAATAGATTAATATTAGATTCAAAATCTAATTTAAGATATCCTAATATTTCATTAATAGAAAATCCT
This sequence comes from Methanobrevibacter boviskoreani JH1, assembly GCF_000320505.1. Classification (NCBI taxonomy): domain Archaea; kingdom Methanobacteriati; phylum Methanobacteriota; class Methanobacteria; order Methanobacteriales; family Methanobacteriaceae; genus Methanobrevibacter; species Methanobrevibacter boviskoreani. The sequence goes on along the minus strand of NZ_BAGX02000021.1, from coordinate 49,432 downwards.
TCTATATATTTTAATCATTCATTATTTAAAAGAACAGAAATTAAAAATGAAATTAAATCTTTTGAATTAACATCTGAAAATCATACTGAAATTATTGATTATTTATTAGATATTGTTGAAGAGAATTTTGAACAAGATTATAACAAAGGATTGATGGTTTTTAATACAATTAAATCTTCTAGATTAATATATGATTATTTAAGTGAATACTGTGATGAGTATAACTTTGAAATAGATTTATTGAATTCAAGTTTAATACCATCTAGTAAAAAAGCAATTATTTCAAAAATTAATCATATGAATGAAAATCAAAATAAAAAATATATTTTAATAAGTACACAAAGTATTGAAGCTGGTGTTGATGTAAGTTTTGATTTTGTTATTAGAGATTATGCTATTTTAGATTCTATTGAACAAATTAGAGGACGTTGTAATAGAAATGGAGAATTGACTATTCGTTATGATAATCCCTCTAAAAAAGGTAATGTATATTTAATTAAATTAAATGATTCAAAAAAAGATTATTATGAATATATTTATAATGATGAAGAACAAGAAACAAGAATTAAATCGACTGGAAATTTAATTGAAAAATCAGCTAACTATACTTTTGAAGATATTTCAGATTATTACGACAATGTTTCAGATCTAATTAATTTACATAATAATGAAAATGAATCAAAATTTAATTTTATTGATAGGGATAATATCATATTTTTAAATAATGCAGAGTATTCAAAATTATTAGATAAAGAAACAGGAATACATTTAATAGATAATAATCAAGAACAATTTTCTATTTTCATATGTACTGATTTAAATATATTTACTGAATCTTTAAAAATTGAAGAAAATTTTAATATTTGGAAAAAATTAGAGGATAATAATTTTATTGAATTTTATAAAGAAAATAAAAAGGATTTTATTTTCTCAATTAATGAATTAAGATATATTAAGTATATATCATCTAAAACTAATAAAAAATTGTATCATGAAAATAAAATAATTGGTAAAAATCTGTTGGAATATTATAAATCACTTTTTAAAAATAGAAATAAAAATCATGATTATTATAAACTTATTAAAAAGGAATTTTCATCAATATTATACAAATTCATGATTAACATTACTATTAATAAGTATGATCAATTGTATGAAAAAATAAATGAATGGGACAAATTTAAATTCTTCTATATTTTGGATGAAGAAAATATTGGTGATGGAGAAGAATTTTTTTATTCATTAAATAAAGGATTTAATTTTAAACCTATAATTACTGAAATTTTATAATGATTTACTATGAAATCAATTAATGGAACTCAAATAAATTATTATTTTATTTGTAAAACTAAATTATGGCTTTTTTCCCATAATATTCAAATGGAACAAGAGTCAGATAATGTTAAATTAGGTAAAAATTTACATAAAAACTCTTATAAAAAGGAAAATGAGGTTCTTATTGATAATTTAATTAATGTTGATTTTATTAAGAATAATAATCCAATTGAAATTCATGAAGTTAAAAAAACACAATCTATGAAGAAATCCCATGAATTTCAATTGTTATATTATATTTATTATTTAAAGAATGAAAAAGGTTTAAATAATATTGTAGGTTACTTAAATTATCCAGAAAATAGGAAAAAAATTAAGATTGAACTTACAGATGAAAAAGAAAAAGAATTAAATGATGTTTTAGAGGATATTAATAATATTATTAATTCTAATATTCCAAAACCTAAAAAATCAAGAATATGTAGAAAGTGTGCTTATTTTGAATTTTGTTTCGCTTAAATGAGGAATTTTATGCCTAAGAAAAATTATTATTTATTATCAGAGGGAATATTGAAAAGAAAAGAGAACACCATATATTTTGTTAATCAGAAAGGTAAAAAACCATTACCTATTAATAAAATTTATAGTGTTTATGCTTATGGTCAAATAACTGTTTCATCACAAGTAATTAATCTTTTTGCAAAAGAGGGAATTCCAATACATTTTTTTAATTATTATGGTTTTTATAATGGTAGTTATTATCCAAGAGAATCATTGCTTTCTGGAGATTTATTAATTAAACAAGCTGAACATTATCTTAATTTTAGTAAAAGATTAAAATTAGCTAAACTCTTTGTTGAGGGTTCAGCAAAAAATATTCTTAAGGTTTTATCTTATTACAAAATTGATAATAATATTAAAGATACATTAAAAGAATTAAAGGATGCAAAAAGAATAACTGAAGTTATGAATGTTGAAGGTAGAATACGTTCAGAGTATTATAATTATTTTGATGATATCCTTCCAGAAGAATTTAAAATGGAAGGTAGATCTAGGCAACCTCCTAAAAATATGGTTAATTCTCTAATTAGTTTCGGTAATTCTTTAATGTATTCAACAGTGTTATCTGAAATTTATAATACTCAGTTAAATCCAACTATTTCTTATCTTCATGAACCTTCTGAGAGAAGATTTTCTTTATCCTTAGATTTAAGTGAAATATTTAAACCCATACTTGTTGATAGGGTTATTTTTTATTTGGTTAATAAAAAGATGATTACAAAAAAAGATTTTAATCAGGATCTTAATTGTTGTTTATTAAATGATAATGGTAGAAAAACTTTTGTTAAAGAGTATAATAAACGTTTAGAAAAAACAATAAAACATAAAGATTTGGGAAGAAAAGTATCTTATCAAAGATTAATTAGATTAGAAGCATATAAACTTAAAAAACATTTTTTAGGGATGGAAAAATATGAACCATTTGTAATATGGTGGTAAATAATCTAATTCCCTTGTTAATAAATTAATTTCTAAATAAACTCATAAATTTATTTAAGTAAATAACTTAATCAAACATGAAGTATCAATATAAATAAAATAAATTTAAGTAAATTTAATAATGTGATTATTATGTATGTAATAATTGTATATGATGTTAATGTTGATAGAGTAAATAAAGTTAAAAGTTTTTTAAGAAGATATTTATTTTGGATTCAGAATTCTGTTTTTGAAGGAGAACTAACTAAAAGTGAACTTAAAATAGTTGTTGATGGTTTAAAAAATATTATTGATGAAGATACTGATTCTGTTATTATCTATAAATTAATGATGGAAGAATCTCTTGAGCGAGATGTTTTAGGAATCGAAAAATCTCCAATTGACGAGATTTTATAAACACCTTATATTAATTCAATTAATTTTTTATTAATTAACCATTAAAAAACTAAAAAATTTCAATTATAATAGAATATTATTTAAAATATTTTATGGAAATACATTAATTGATTAATAAATATTCAAATAGAAATTTTTTAATTGAAATTAAATAAATTTTATATCATAAATACATCTTTGAGATAATTAAAAATATGAACATATATTCTTATATTTCCAAGATTATATCAAGAAAGGGTTTAAAAATCAACCGACTTCCAAATATTAAAAATTATTAAAATAAGAATTAATTTTAGGGGAATTTTATGGCTTTACCAAAAGTTGACGACACGTATCTTGAGGTCTTAAATATATCAAGTGATAAAAAGAATACAAACGTACAAAAATTGCAGATATAATTGCAGACCAACGTAATTTTTCAGAAGAAGATATAAAGGATAGATTAGACAGAGGGAAACTTAAATATCAAAACGTATAGATGGATTTGTACACATCTTAAAAAATCTACTCTTATTGAAAGTAAAAAAAGAAGATATGCTTCAATTACTGAAAAAGGATTAAAAATTTTAAATAATTGCCCTGAAAATTTAAACAGAAATATTTTGAAAAAAAAACATTATCCTTAAAATTAATTAATCTAATTTAAAAATAATAATATAATCAAATTATTTTAACCAACTTAAATTAAGGAATTCTTATGGAAGAGTTAAAAGAAAAAATCATTAAATTTCAAAAGGAAAGAGACTGGGAACAGTTTCATAGTCCTGAAAATTTAGCCAAATCTATTTCTATTGAAGCAGGAGAATTATTAGAACATTTCCAATGGAATAATGAATTTGATAAAGAAGAAGTTGCTGATGAATTAGCAGATGTCTTAAACTATTGTATATTAATGGCATATGAATTAGATTTAAATATTGATGAGATTATTCTAAATAAAATGGAAAAAACTGCCAAAAAATATCCTGTTGAAAAATTTAAAGGTATTTCTACAAAATATAATAAGTTATGAGTATAATTTAAAATTAAATGATTAAAGATGAAATTATGTTAGTTTATGAAGCGACTAAAAGTCAATTTATGGATTCAGTAGAATGTGGATCAATAACTGATGAAATATATGATGTTTATAAACAGAAGATAGGTAAAAGTAGTCAATCCCAGATAAGATCTTGGGACAATTCTATGGAGTTTATGTATAAAGTTTTAAATGATGATAACATCCCAGATGATTCTGGAGTTGCTATAGAATTTACTATACCCACAACTTCAAAAAGAATTGATTTTACAATATCCGGAGCAAATAAAGAAGGAAAAGATTCTGTTATTATTATAGAACTTAAACAATGGGAAAAAGCTGAGAAAGTTCAGGGAAAAGATGGAGTTGTGAAAACATTTTTAGGCGGAGGATTAAGAGAAACAACACATCCTTCATATCAAGCATGGTCCTATGCATCATTACTTGAAAACTTTAATGAAACTATTGAAGAAGACGCAATAATATTACATCCATGTGCATATTTACATAATTACAAATTTGATGAAAATGACCCATTAAAAGATGACATATATAAACCATATATTGATAGGGCCCCAATGTATGGAAAAAGAGATACACTTAAACTTAGAGAATTTATAGAAAAATATGTTAAATATGGAGATAAAAATAATCTACTTTATAGAATTGATAATGGAAAAATTAGACCTTCTAAGAAATTACAAAACACATTATATAACATGCTTAAAGGTAATGAAGAATTTGTAATGATTGATGAGCAAAAAATTGCCTATGAAAAAGCTATGGATATGGTTAGAAAATCTTATCTTGATGATAAAAAAAGAGTTTTAATTGTAGAAGGAGGCCCTGGAACTGGAAAATCTGTTATTGCTATAAATTTACTTGTTAATATATTAGGCAATAATAATGAAATGTTAGCATTATATGTAACAAAGAATAGTGCACCTCGTGAAGTGTTTTATAAAAAATTAAGAGGTGGTGATTTTACACAAAGTTACATTAAAAATTTATTTAAAAGTTCTGGATCATTTACTAAATCTAATACAAATGATTTTGATGCATTAATTGCAGATGAAGCTCATCGTTTGAATAAAAAATCAGGAATGTTTCAAAATCAAGGTGAAGACCAAATTAAAGAAATTATTAATGCTGCAAAATGTTCCATATTCTTTATTGATAAAAATCAAAAAGTGACTATGAAAGACCATGGGAGTATTGAGTTAATTGAAAAATTTGCAAAAGAGCAAAATGCTCAAATAGAACATATGAAACTTAAATCCCAATTTAGATGTAACGGGTCTGATGGATATTTATCATGGTTAGATGATGTTTTAGAAATTGAAAATACTGCTAATTATAATTTTTTTGATTTTAATTATGATTTTAGAGTTATAGATGATGTTAATGATTTAAGAGATTTAATCTTTGAAAAGAATAAAATCAATAATAATTCAAGAATAGTAGCGGGGTATTGTTGGAACTGGATTAAAGATGGAAAAAATGATACTAACATACATGATATTAACATAGGAGATTTTTCAATGAGTTGGAATCTTGGAAATTCTTCAACATGGGCTATTGATAAAGATTCTGTTAATGAAGTAGGTTGTATCCATACATGCCAAGGTCTTGAATTTGATTATGTAGGGGTAATTATCGGAAATGATATGCGTTATGAAAATGGCAAAATAATTACTGATTTTACTCAAAGAGCAAAAACTGATCAGTCATTAAGGGGAATTAAAAAATTATATAAAGAAAATCCAAAAGAAGCTTTAAAAATAGCTGACGAAATTATTAAAAATACATATAAAACTTTAATGACAAGAGGTATGAAAGGTTGTTATATTTATTGTGAAGATATGAACCTACAAACATACTTTAAAGAAAGATTAAATAAGGTAATTAAAAATTAAAATTAAAAGAATATAAAAGGAAATAAATATTTTTATTCCCTACCCTTTTTTAGTGATTGAACCATATCGATATTCTTGATTTGTCTAGACAGCAACAGATTTACTGCAAGTGAAACAAAAATCACAATTACAAGTGAATACACAATAGAAAGTGGTGAATATGTGTTTGGATAGTAATAGTTCTCACCTGCAGTATCAAGCATAATCCTTAGAACATATAGACCTAAAGGAACACCTATAACAAATCCTATAATGGATAGGAACAGGTTCTTGGTTAAGAAGATCTTCTGGATAGCCTTTGATTTGAAACCAATGACCTTTAGTGTTGCAAAACTTCTCTCGGATTCAATGAAGGACAACATGCCTAAACTGTATAGGATGATAATGGCCAAAACTAATGAAAATACCAACAATACCCCAACTATAAGATAGAACACGCCGGTCAGCTCATCCCAACTTCTCTCCAGATCATCAACATGGTTGACTGTACTTATACCAGTGAGGTTTTCATCAATGTCCCTATCATAGCTAACCACTGTTGAAGGTGTAAAGTTAATGCCCAGCTCATCAAGTTTATGTGGTGTCATGACCAATCCCTGTGTTGAGGGATCTGCTGATATTCCGGTAACGGTGGAATTGGCCCATTTATCCTGACCATAGATATGCCATTGTATCTTATCACCAACATCCACACCTAAAAGCTCTGCTGATTTAATTGACAAAAGCACACTATTATTGTCATATGAGATTGGATTTTCATACTGATTGTTAGGGGTTATGATACCTGTGGCGTTATAGGACTGCAGTGTCGTAGTTTTCTCGATGCCATTATGTTTAATCTCGATACTTGATGTCATCACCTTTGTTCCATTATACTTATTAACAATAGAATCAATTTGTGATGAGCTTGCATTGTCCTCCAGGACAATCTGGGAATAATAATGGTTGATACCTGTAAACTGCCAGTGTTCCAGTTCATACATTCCATCATTCATACCAAATCCACATATAAGCAGAACCGTACATCCGAGAATACCTACAACTGTTACAAATGACCTTACCTTACTTCTGTTAATATCCCTAATGTTCCATTTAAGATTAAAGCTCAGTTTCTGCCACAGACTTGTTTTATTGATAAACCTTAGTTTTGATATTTTAGGGGCTTTCGGCTCCAGCGCATCTGCAGGTGATTCACGGGTAATGCTATAGATTGCCATCAGCGCGAACAGAACTGACAATACTATGATCGCAATAGGTACCTCTATAAAGCTTATGTCAAAGCCTGGTCCCCAATAGGGCAGGGAATAGAATTCGGACATGGATGGATAGAACAGTTGAGGAAGTAACAATGGGCCTAATATATATCCAAGTATGCTGCCGCTTACAGTAAGTAGCAATGCATAGGACAGATAATGGAATATCAACTTTCTATTTGAAAATCCTAATGACTTCAATGTGCCTATCACTGTTCTTTGATTTGTTATTATACGTGCCATTGTTGTAAGAAGTATTAACAATGCCACAACAACAAATATTATAGGAAACATGTCGGCCATCATCATGTGTTGGTCTATTTCTGATATGACTGTTTTGTGGCTTCCATGATTTTCAATGGATAGGAAGGTATTGTAGTCATCCATGACATCATCCAGGTCATCATGGAACTTTGACGTATTCTCATCTGTTCTGATAAGTATTGTATTATACTGTATGTCATATGGGAATGCCTCATGTGAAAGATATCCGAAGCCCTGGGTTCTGTAGTCAGGGACTATTGACTTTGTAGGTACCTCAAACACATATTCCGGAGAATATCCCGTTCCCCTAACTGTCTTTGTAATCTCGGTTCCATTGAACTTGAGGGTTATGTCGTCTCCTACCTTCAAGTTATGTGCCTTTGCAAACTTATCATCTAACCAGATACCGTCTTCATCACTTAGGTTCAACTTGGAACCTGTAATCGGATAATATTTTGCCACACTATTGTTTTCCACAAACCGCAAGTCAACATCGGGATCATAGCTCATATCCCCCTTTGCAGTTAGAGACAGTTGACGTTCCACACCCTCAACTGATGACATATTGTTAATCTTGTCTACCGAAACACTGTTAAAGCTATCGCCATATACCCATACATTAGCCATGTTTGTTTCATTATAGTAAGATTTTACCTCCTGGTCAAATCCGAATGCCTCTGAGCCTATTCCAACATATATAAATACTGCAAGAAACACCATGAGGAAAATAGCTATAAACTGCAGTTTATGACTAGACAAATCCCTTATTAATTTTTTATATAACATACCTATCAACCCATAAACCAATTTCCTAGGTTAAAACCTCTTCAGCATCAATAGAATCGGCGTTCCCATCATCTAATTTAGTATCGATACTTTCAACAATACCGTTCTTTAGATGTATTACCTTGTCTGCAAGGGATGCGATATCCTCATTATGTGTTACGATAATTACAGTAGTTTTGTTATTCTTACAGATATCATAAAGCAATCCTATAACCATATCACCAGTATTGGAATCAAGTGCTCCTGTTGGCTCATCACATAACAACATGTTCGGATTTTTAACAAGTGCACGGGCAATTGATACCCTTTGCTGCTCACCTCCAGACAACTCAGACGGGAAATTATGATAATGTTCTGTAAGATTCAACTTATCAAGCATGGATTTTCCATCAATCTTTCGGCCAATCACATCACTGATTAGTTCTAAATTTTCAAGGGCCGTTAAGTTTGGAATCAGATTATAGAACTGGAAGATAAAACCGACCTCATGTGCCCTGTATTCCGTTAAGTCATTATCAGAATAGTCTGTAATATCATGATTGTTTACCATAATATTACCAGAGCTTACATGATCCAGTCCTCCAAGAAGGTTTAGTAGTGTTGATTTACCGGAACCTGATGGTCCAAGTATCACAACAAACTCGCCTTTATCTATTGTAAAGTTCAGGTTATTTACAGCTTTTAGAACCTCGTCACCGTTTATATATTCTTTTGTAACATTTTGAAACTCTATAAATCCAGACATCTTTAATACCTCCCATTTTAAAAAAATAAAAAAATAAAAAGAGATACAAATTCAATCTAATTATATGAAAGATTGAATTCAGGTTAATCAAAATTATTTTATGATTTCTAATATATAAAATTTAGGTATACCTAAAAATTTAATTTCTACATAAAGATAGTATGTACAATACCAATAATTGAAGAGGAGATTAAGTCAAAAATAGCTAAAAATTAAAAAAATTTATATTATAAAAGAATATATTCATAAACAACAGTCCGTATTCAAGGGACATTATATAATAAATGTCCTTTAATACTTTTAAAATACTTATTTTTTCTAAAATAATCTAGATAAAAATTTTAAAACTGATTTTTATAAATTTAAGTAAAAATACTGAAATTTAGAGATTATAAATTACATACAAATAAAATATATCCCATAAATTATGAAAATACAAGTTTCAATAATTATAACTTACGTGCAAACAGAATATATCCAGTATGACCATTCATACGGGTTTTAGCACGGACACCCTGTTTTCTAACCTCAATGCCACGTTCCAATTGTTCGAGAATTTCGATATCTGAAAAGCCTAGTTTTTCTGCGGTGTGATATGCCTTCTCAGCCTGTTGGATATATGGTGCATAGACAGCTAGCCATCCGCCTAATTTTAAGGATCTATAAACCTCCCCAAATACCTCATGAGGTTCAGGTAAATCCAAAAATACAAGGTCAATCTCCTCCTCATCAATACCTTCCTTTATATCCTGGTTCTTAATCTCAATGTTCTTAAGACCAAAGTTATTGATGTTCTTTTCTGCAACCTCTGCAAAGTCTTCTCTTATTTCATAGGAGTATACATGGCCTCTCTCGCCTACAATGTTTCCAAAGTTAAGTGCGCTTGCAGCTGCACCTGTTCCTGCATCCACTACCCTGTCTCCTGAGCCGAGTCCAGTATGTGATGTTACTGCACCAATATCCTTCTGATATAATATGGAGCATCTTCTATCCATCAGATCGATGAAGTCTCGTATATTCGGTTTGATGACCTGGAACTCCTTTCCAAGATGGGTGATTAAAGTATCCCCAATTGTTGCTCTTTCCATCTGTTCCTTTTTAATGATTCCTAAGTCACTTTGAAATTCCTGATCTTGAGGAATTAAGTATTTCTTACCTCTCTCATCCATTATAAGTTTCATAATAGCACCTGAAAAACAATATCTTATTATAATAAAACATTAATTCTATTTTTTAAATAAGAATCTAATTTTAATGTTATGTGATGTAGATTCCACAATGAATTTATAGACTATTGATAAATACTGTTTAAATAGATTAAACAATGATTCATTATATAAAATAGATTACCTTATCATATAAAATAAACAATCATTCATCCAATATAATCTAATTAAAACATATCCTGAAAATCAATAGAATATTAATTAATAATTAATTATATTAATTTTTTAAAAACAAAATATTTAAATCTAAACTATATTATATTTTTCAATCCCTTTAAAATAGAAATTTGTTAGCTTATCATATATTATAAAATCAAGTTATAAAATATAAAGTTATATTCTACCTTAAGCCATACATTATTTTCCAAATTATCTTAAGATAAAAAATAGATTAGCTTATCTTATACTATAAAATCAAGTTATAAAATATAAAATTACATTCCACCACCATAAACTTTAGAAAATCAAACCCCCATTAAAGATATAATAATATAATTTAGATTATAAGTAAAAATCAGATGAATTTAAATTAACAATCCCATTAAACCCTAAAAGATTTATAAACAATAATATTAAAAATACAACTATGGCAAATTTTATAAATCATCCTTTACTTAGAAAAGACAAGGTTGAATCAAGGATTTATCAGAAGGTCCTAGCAGCTAATGCACTTAAGAAGGGAAACACCATGATAGTTGCACCAACTGCATTAGGTAAAACCATAGTTGCAGTACTTGTAGCTGCCGATAGATTGAATAATCTGAAAGGTTCAAAGGTACTTGTCCTGGCTCCAAGTAAACCGCTCACTATCCAACATGAGGATTCATTTAGGGAATTTCTCAATGTACCGGTATGTTCCATTACAGGTTCAATCAAACCTGAGGAACGTGAGAAAAGATGGAATGAATCCAGTGTGATATGTGCCACACCACAGACCGTTGAGTCAGATCTGCTTAAAGGAAGATATAATTTTGAGGACGTGTCACTCATCGTCTTTGATGAGTGCCACCATGGAGTCGGATCATATTCCTATGTATATCTTGCAAACAGATATATCCAGGAGAGAGAAAACCACCTGATACTCGCCCTTACAGCATCACCTGGCCATGATAAATCAAAGATAAAAGAGGTATGTGACAATCTGTTTATCCAGGATGTTGTGGTTAAAACAGAGGAGGATCCGGATGTAAGGCCATACTTTAATCCGATTAAAATAGATTGGGTGCCTATTGAACTTGGAAAGGAACTTACAAAGATTCAGGAAGCTTTAAAGAAATCACTTAAAACACGCCTTAAGGCCTTGAAGAACATGAAGGTGATCAACTCCATTACCGTAAATAAAAGGGATATTTTAAAGGCGCGTGGAAAGGTTCAAAATAAAATAGCCACTACAACCAATCCACCTAAGGAGTGTTTCCAGGCAATCTCAATCTTAACTGCTGTAATCAACCTCCAACATGGAATTGAGCTTATAGAAACCCAGGGTGTTGTACCGTTTAACGATTATGTAAACAGGCTTGAGAAAAAGAAAACAAAGGCATCCAAAAATCTTTTTATAGACCATAATTTCCAACGTGCAGTACGTCTAAGCAGAATAGCTGAGGAACACGGCCATGAACATCCCAAACTTAAAAAACTGACCGATATACTTAAGAAGGAATTAGGTTATGACGATGGTCAAACAACCCTTAAGTCCCTAAGGTCTGTTGAGGATTCCAAAAAATCCAGACAGTCCCCAAAAATACTTGTCTTTACACAGTTCAGGGATACACTTGAAATGATTCGCCAAAAATGTGAGGACGAGGGAATCAAAGCCGTAAAGTTCTATGGCCAAGGTACACGTAATGGTGAGAAGGGCCTAACACAGAAACAACAGCATGAAATCATAAAATCATTTAAGGTGGGAACCTATGATGTGCTCCTGTCCACAAGCGTTGCAGAGGAGGGTATTGACATACCTGCAATTGATCTTGTAGTACTGTATGAGCCGGTACCCTCTGAGATAAGAATGATTCAAAGACGTGGTAGAACTGGAAGAAAACATCAGGGTAAAATGAAGGTCCTTGTTACAAAGGGAACCTTGGATGAGGCATATTTCTGGAGTGCAAAACGTAAAGAAAAGAACATGAAACATCAGCTCATTGACAATGAACTGTTCAGCAATCTAAATCTCAATGCAGTTGAGAGAATTGAAAGTGTTAGAAACATAAAGTCTGTAGACAATCTAAATGAGGTCAACAAGGAAGAGGATAAGCTAGACACTAAGAATAGAAGAAAAAAGGTAGTGGTCTATGCAGACTCACGTGAGGGAAACTCAAGGGTCATAAGAAATCTTGACACCATAGGAGTGGATGTCGAGATTAAGACCATGACCGTTGGTGACTATCAAATAAGCGATGACATTATAATCGAGAGAAAAACGGCAAAGGATTTTACAGATTCAATTGTGGACAAACGTCTGTTTAAACAGGCAACATTAATGAGGGAGGAGTTTAAAAAACCATTAATGATTCTTGAAGGCAATGACTTCTATACAGGATTCATTAATCCCAATGCAATACGTGGTGCAATGGCATCCATTGCAATCGATTTTGGAATCAGCATCATACCTACAAGGGGACCTGACGATACCGCCGCAATGATAAAAAGGATTGCAATTAAAGAACAGAAAGGCAAATCCCAGCCAATCCAAATTAGAACCGAGAGAAAACCGGACAATCTATGGGAGCAACAACAGTTCATTGTTGAATCCCTACCTAATGTCGGACCTGTAACAGCCAAGAACCTGCTTAAACACTTCGGATCTGTCAAGGCTGTTGTGAATGCATCTGAAGATGACCTACAGGAAATTGAGGGAATTGGAAAAAGAACTGCAGAAAACATTCATAAGGTCTTAGCATCCAAGTACCTGTATTTTGAAAAATCAGATAGTAAAAATAAGAAGTTGATGTGAAAACTTTGTTTAATATGATAACCAAACCATGAATTTATAAACAATGCTTTATTGATTCCAAATGATGTGTTGAAATATACTTAATGTATGAAAAAAATAAAAAGATCCTTTAGAAAAAAAATAAAAGAGAAAATAGGAGAAATTTAGTATCCGATATTTGCATATGTGCTATATTCCGGGTAAATATTCCAAACACCAAAACCCCACGCACGTTGTGTTGTAGGATCTGCTATTAACCAAATCTTCTGGCTTTTAATCAACACTTGTGTCCATACATGGTTCGGTCCATGACAGTATCTTGCAGGAATTCCTACAGCCCTACATAATGCAACGACTAGATGTGATTGGTCCACACAATTGCCTTTCTTAAGTTCCAAACACTTTAAAGCTCCATAGCGAGTATTTGAATAAAGCTCATATTTAATTTGATATCTGACATAATCATATATCGCATTTGCTTTCTCCGTTATTGTTGACTTGTCTTTGGTTAAATTCTTTGCAAGATCCATGATTTTTTTATTACTCTTCTGAGCAGTTCTTGTTGAAATCAAATACTGATTAGTTGACTCTCCTTTGTAATTAATATTTCCAACATTATAGGACACAACACTAATATTATTATTAGAGGTTGCAGGCAAGTATTCATCATTTCCGCTGAAACTTACTGTAACATTATAGAAGTTAGGAGATAGATTAACGTTTAAATATGCATACCCTCCTTCATCAGTTGCACGGGCATAATCGAATTTACCAAGATATTTATATTTCCAATCCTGCTCTTTAACAAGATAGACCCAGGCATATTTGCTAATTGATATATCTACATTTTGATTTGCAATAGGATTTCCTTTTGAATCTGCAAGTTTTAATTTATAAGTTCTTGGCTCTTTATAAACCATGTATATATTATTTCCGGATATTTGAGTCTTTTCTCTTGTAATGTTCTTCTCAGAAATCATGTTTAAATTAGACTTAAAATTATACCTATTATTTCCAAGAAATGTGCTTCTAATCTCATAGACTCCGGGACCTAATTTGATTTTAATACCGGCTATCCCATCTGAATCTGTAAATACAGGATAGTTTTTATTTAAAATTGTAAATATTAATAGCTGATTTGAAAGGGCTTTACCATTGACATCAGTTAATTCAACTTTAAAAATCTCATCCTCATTATTATAGCCTATAATGTCACCTGAATCCATCTTTACATTAGTTTTACTTGAATTGTTTATACCCTGATTAACATTATCTGATGTTAGATATATCGGGGTGCCTGAGTCATTTAGATCATTGTTTTCTACTGAATCCCTGTCTATAATACAATCAGAACCATTTGAGATTGGAACATATCCAGTTAAATTATTATAGACCAAATAATAATCTAATTTATAGATGTTTAAGCTCTTATTTGAAGATATTGGTTGATAATTATTAGATGTAGTTTCCTTACCTGTTGAATCTACTATGGTTGGCATGTTAGCATAATATTTGAGGTTATATGAATTATATCCATCATGAACCATGAAATTACAATTTTCGGAGAAATCAAAATCATCAGGTAAGATCACAGTGAATTCCTCATCTGCACTGCCATCAGTAGCTTGACTTAAATTAGATGAGGTATTCTGAATATAATTAGAGTCCACACCATCTGCAGTTGAGTTAGTATCATTAACAATATTAACAGAAGAATTATTATTTATATCTGCTGCAGAAACTACATTTAAACTAATAATGATCAAGAAAACCAATAATAGAACTATAGTTTTTCCATGATTAAAAATAATTATCCACCTCGAAAATATGATTATATAAAATTAATATTCATTACATATAAATAGCCAAACCTAAAAAAAAGGATTTTATGAAAACCCGATTTTTAACTTGAAATGCTGCTTAAAATATTTAATTTTGTACTGAATATTCATTTGTTAAATTTTTGTATTTTGATTAATTCTAAAAAAAATAAAAATAAAGTTTTAAGTTAATCAGTCCACCAGAACAAATTACGAAAATCAAGCTTATCTTCTACTTTCTCACCTTTATTTAACATGTCTGTAGATTTGACCACATCGGCAATACAATAGACCCACCAAATAAAGCATACCAACATACAAATACGTGATAGTGTGATATATTCTAAAGAAATAAGATTATTGAATATAAAAAGCAATATCACCTGAATAATCAACATGAAAAATCCTTTCTTTCCAAGACCTAAGTATATCTGGCCTAAACCTGATAATATCACTGAAAGAAAAACAGCTAAACCCCTCTTATGATAGCTTGTAGGAATACTATCTATTTTATCCCCGTTATTTTGACTATTAAATTTATCTATCATATCCTTATTATTCTGATTATTAAAAACAATTATCCTATCTGCAGCCAACTTTGTGCCACATGCGCGGCAATAATTACCGTCTGGATTTTCACATCCGCAGTTTGGACATTTAACCATTTTACATAACACCTGCCTAAAACATTTTTAAAAGTTACTATATACTACTTTATTGGAAGTATAATTTAAATTTTTTAAATAGATTAAAAGGTGAAATATTCCTACCACCAATCTAGATTATGAAAGTCAAGTTTATCTTCTACTTCCATACCCTCGTTTAAAGCTCTTGCAGTAGCATATGCATCCATTAATACTTGAAGCCGCCATATAAAAACAAATGCAGAAATTAAAAAGATCATTAATGGTACCGTAAGATGTAAAACCAAAATTAGAACCAGTATCCCACATAGATTTTAATTTGAACATAAACTTTCTTTGGAAAACCAGGACAAAGTCGACCTACCTGAGATAAAAAATGAAAGTAAAACTGGTTCTATCTCGATATATTGTTTTCCAGGTTTTTTAGAGGACATTACATTTATTTTCCCACCATAAGGATTATCTATCCCAATAGTTTTACCTTCCCTGGAAGTGAACCGATGCATGACAGTATTTCCCACCATCATGATTTTCCCATCTACAATTAGGACATTGAACCATTACATAACCCTATAGAATAGTGAATTTCAAAAATGAATTATGTATGTTTATATTAAAACTAGAATTTATGACTAACATTCTTCAAAAAATTTCCAGATAGATTATTAAATCAAAAAATTTATAATCAAAATATTATAAATATATCCAATAGTTAAGGGGGACTATTTTTAAGTATATAATCAATTTCTATAAAGACAATGAAAAAAATGATTACCAATTGACTATTTTTTAAGTAGAATCCCCCATATCAAATAACAAAGGTGTAGGTAAATGAGCGACGGCTCTTATAAGATTGTAGAAGATGAAATTGGACCTGGTTTTACCTGTGAAAACTGTGGAAGTCAAAGTTTTAAAGTCGAAGGAGATGAATATGTCTGCCAATCCTGTGGAACAAGTTATAGAATAGTTCGAAAACAAGAACCAGTTCAAAATATTAATACAAATCCACAACCACAACAAGCACCAAAGACCATACCGCAACAACAAAAGCAACAGAACACTGCTAACACCGATTCAGATGATGCAGTTGCAGCAGCGTGTTGTTTAGGAATAATTATATTTTGTGTAATAATAGCAATTATTAGTGCCCTTTAAATTTAATATTAATTATTAGAAAGGGAGCGATTAATGAAAATACTTATAATAAATAAATATTGAATCTGGTTTTTACTGTAAAAACCGTGGAACTAAAGTTTTTAAGATTTATTAGGTGATAAAATGGCAATAGATTTATTTAAGGTAGCGAAATATGAGGGTGATGATAAACATTTAGTGTGGAAATATCCATACGAAGACTTTAACACCAAAAGCCAGCTAATTGTACATCAATCACAAACAGCCGCATTCTTTAAAGATGGTAAAATAGCCGATATCTTTGGACCAGGTAAATATGAACTTACATCTGAAAACCTTCCAATATTGAACAATTTTATTAATATTCCAACAGGCGGAGTAAGTCCATTTCACTGCGAATTATACTTCATAAATAAGGCAACTGCATTGAATGTTGAGTGGGGAACCAGTAGTCGTTTTCCGATATTGGATGCCCAGTTCAACATACCAATCAGTGTTGGTGCATCAGGTTCAATGGAAATCAAGGTCAAGGATGACATGAAATTTTTGGTCGAGGTAGTTGGAACCCAGGACGATGTTGATGTTGATAAACTGAAGGTATACTTTAGAAACAAGATGGTTACAAGAATTAAGACCTATCTTGCAAAGCTTATGGAGGAGGTAAGCTATTTCAATGTAACCGCACACCTAGACGAGATTTCAAAAGCGATTCAGGATCGTCTAACTGGAGACTTTGAACAATATGGTATCGATTTAATCAACTTCTATATTACCAATGTGATTATTCCAAAAGAGGATACTGAGAAACTTGAAAATGTGCTTAACAAGAAAATGGAATATGGTACACTTGGATTCAATTGGGCTGATGAACAACTAGCTGATATCTCAAAAAGGTATGCTTCCAATGAGGGAATGGCCTCCAACATGAATGGTATGATTACAGGTATTCCACTTGCACTTGCATTCGGTGAGATGTTAAAGGACAATGTTGGGGAAAACATCAATTCAACCTTTAGTGGTAAATCTCAAAACTTTAACTCCAATCAGAACAACAACGGCAATAATACAAATGACAACAATAATGGAACTAACTCTAACCAGAACAACAATGGTGGATCTGGAGAAGCTACTACTACAATGAAAGAAGGAGAATATGGTTTCTGTAAGGAATGTGGAAAACCTTTAAAAGAGGGAGCATTATTCTGTTCCAACTGTGGAGCCAAGGTAGAAAAAGAGAAAAAATGTAAGAAATGTGGCAATATCCTTGATGAAGGGGACAAATTCTGTTCAAGATGTGGTACAAAAGTAGAATAGATCTAAATAGGGGGACTTTATTATGAATATGGAAGATTTAATATATTTGATCATATTTGCTCTATATGCCGTATGTGGATATCTAAGCTTTGGACCAGGTAACATGTTTATAGTTGCACTGGTCTTTACGGCAATATCAACTGTAATCGTCTTAGTTGTAAACGAATATATTGGACTAGACTTCAACAGTGCACCGCTTCAGGTATTTCTAGCATTATACTTTGCTGTTCAGATTATTGGAAGTCTGATCCTTACTGCATATACCAACTCATTAAATAATTCCATAATAGCTCAGATGATTATACTTGTAGTCTTCGGTATAATAATCATGACACTATATCAGGGAAAACAGTATATTGAAAAGGAAGAGAAGAATAAACAGTGAATGTATCTTGGATACATTTCCATTTCCTTTTCAACTTCAAACCTAAAACAACTTATTTTAACTATTTTTATAAAGACGATTCTTAAAGCATTTACTGATTATAAAGTTGTTTTAAATATTGATGATTAAATTATAGAAGCACCTAATCCTACAGTATAATTAAAACCAAGACTGATTATTTATAATATAAAATTGTTTATTCAATTTAAAAAGAGATAATATATCATTTTAATAGATGTACTAATTTTTCATTCCTATATACAATAGTAAATGTAGATAAACCAAGATAAAAACAATGATTTTATAAAAATTAGATTCTTTATATTATGAAAATATTTAGAAAAACACATCCAAAAGTTAAAAATCATAATTAAAAAAGGAATATAAAAATAGCAAAAACAAAAACAATAGATAATAGCTAAAAATAATTAAAAAAGTAAAATAAGAGCTAAAACAACTAAATAAAAAAAATAGCTAAAAATAATCAAATGAAAAAACTATTAAAAAATATAATTCAATGGAAATTAGTTCCACCAAATTAAGTTTCTAAAGTCAAGGGACTCTTCAACATAAGTTCCCTCGTTAATAGCCTTAGTACATTCATATGCATCAACAATAGCATAGATTGCCCATATAAATGCAAGTATATATCCAATGAAAATAAGGGTTAAAATTCCGAATATTATTTGGATAACAAAGATCTTAAGTCCTTTCTTACCTAAGCCTAAGTATACATGACCTAAACCAACAATAAATAATGATAATATAACGGCAATCGCTACATTTTTATGTTTAGTTACCTGATTATAACCATTGCCATAATTCCTGATTGGGGTCCGGGTGTTCTGATTTGCTGATTGGTTGTTAAATTCCGTATTTATATTCTGATTGGATTGATAGCCCTTACCTGAATCCATGCTTTGAGTATGGGCTATATTGTTTGTTTCCTCTTCAGGAGGCAATTCTGAACCACAGACAGTACAGAAATTACCTTGCTTTACATCACTTCCACAATTCGGACATCTTCGCATCTTTATCTACTTCCCTTAATAGATTAAAGAATTTAATTGTTAAATCCTATTATTCAAATTAACAATATTTATTTAAACTAGTTTTATAATTAATCTTAACTTTATAGAAACTTAAATATAAAATTGTTTATTTAATTTTCAAAGGATTTTACTTGATTTTACATATAAAATGCAATAGAGGGAATTATACAAAATTAGAAATTAAACCGTTAAATTATAAAAATAGCTAAAAAAATATCGATTAATAAAAGCATGTTCATAGTTTAGAAAGTGAGGAATATGGAACTTAGTATTTAATTAAAGTCTTGTCTAAATAGAGATAAACTCCAGAACCAATGATTGTTCACAATGTATAAAACAATTTTAAAGTATTAAACAGAATAAAAAATGCAATATTTGTTTATATAATGTATACAACACCATTAAAGTATCGTTAACAACAATAAATAGTTTTTATAAGGTAAATACTTATACAACCTATAATTTTCATGAAAGAAATTAAGAAGGACATTATAATGGATTATACTTTAATGACTTAAAACGCATACCAAAAAAATAAACTTATTATAAATAAAATGAAATATTCAAATAATGGAGGAAGTTCATATGAAAAAAGACGCTATAATTGATAAATCAAGAATTGAACCAAAGCCTAACACAATTGTATCCTGCCGTAAGGATGGAAAGGATAATGCACTGGTAGTAGGATTTGCATCCAATGCAAGTTTAGAACCATCAATGGTTATGGTCGGTATTGTACCTACCAGATATTCCTATGATATGATAAAGGATACAGGCAAATTTGTAGTCAACATACCTGGAAAGGACTTTGCTGATGAGTTTAATTACCTAGGTACCGTATCTGGTAGAGATGAGGACAAACTAGCAGAGATCAATACTGTCGATGGTGACATTGTAGATGCACCTATCTTAACAGATTGTCCTGTTAACTTCGAATGCACCGTTGTTACCTCTGTAAAGCCAGAAGATGGTACCCATGAATTATTCATTGCCAAAGTAGAGAAGGTACACTGTGATGAGGAGTATCTTGAAGATGGCATAATTCAATGGGATAGAATAGATTTGCTATAATTTTTTAAAGAGATTTTAAGATTCATAGATTTATTTTAATTTTTATCAGATATTAAAATCTTAAATCTCTTTTTATTTAAATAACTTAATTTTTTTATCTAATTTTATTTGATTTGAAAGTGTATGCTTATTCTAAACTTAATTATACCATTTAATTTTCAATTCCAACTATTTTTTACAAAATGAAAATAAAGATATAAAATCACGATTCAAATCAAGATTTAGATTATAAAAGTAGAAAAACAAAATTAAACATCAGATTCAATACTTAACCTATAAAGATAGAAAAAATAAAATCACAACCCCAAGTTCAAAAAGTAGATTATAAAAATAGAAAAATAGGATTAACTTGAAATTCAAAATAGTTTACAAAAATGAAAATAAAAAAAAATTTAAGATTAGTCCTCATATTCAAATTTACCCTCATATTCAAGGCAGCCTTCTTTAAGGCCTTTCTTAATACTGGATACGATACGGGGCCTATCATGCATTATTACAGGGCCGATATGTAGAATTATATCACCAGGCTTTGAATATTTAATACAAAGCTTAGCGCCCTCTTCCATTGTACCTGCAAGAACGCCTTTCGCCTTTTTACCTTCTGCACCATCAAGTATTTCCTGTGCTGCATCCATCTCGATTCTTTGTCTGACCTCATTGAAACCTGTTGCAACTATAACATTTACAAAGTCACCACAGAGCTCACCTACTTCTTTCTTATCCCTTTCAGTTGTTGTATCAAAGTTATCAAGAAGAAGGGTTACCTCATCGTCCTTAAAGTATTCCATAGTAAGTCTCATACCCTCAGTTAGAAACGCTGAATCAAGTATGACCTCACGTCCATTATACTTTCCAATATTTTCCATATGGACTTCAAGACCTTTAAACTTAGATAAGGCGTCAATAATAGGTTCCTCATCTACCCCATATGTAAGTGCTGCGGCGGCTGCCCCTGTTGCATTTTCATAGAAATAGCTTTTCATTTGAAACGGTCCTTTAAAGTCCCCATGGATACTTCCAACACCTGTTTTTAAATCATCCGCATCGTACTTGATTTCAATATTACCCTTGGTTCCAATTCCAACAAAGTTACAGAAAGAGGTATCCCATTCAGGATTCTCCCATCCATAATATAATGTGTCGGCCCTATCGGATCTCTCCTCTATTAAATCCTTTAGGTGGTTACTTGCGATTAAGGTTTCGGAGTTTCTTACAATAAACATCTTCCTTTGGATGTATCTTTCCATAGAACCTCCAAATTCCGATAGATGATCTTCGTGGATGTTTAGGAACAGTCCAACCTTTACATTGATTTTTGGAAATAGGCCTGCAGTTCCATGTGGAAGTTCAAATACACAGATATCACATTCCTCATTCTTGCCATTTACGATTCCGTCCACAATAACCTCACTTACAAGGTTTTGGTTTAGGGATGAACATGACCATACCTTGTATCCTGCAGCCTCAAATATACTTGTTGTAATATAGGTAGTGGTGGTTTTACCCATTGTACCTGTAATACCTATAATATCAAGTGTAATGGCCTCGTTTAAAATGTCTGATACCATTTCATTGGTTATAACCTTAAGGTTCAATTCCTCTACCTTTTTATATGCATATGATGTTTTTGGAAGTGTAGGTGCCATATATACATAGTCGATATCTGTAAAATCCGGTTCGGGATTTCCCAAATCAAGTATTACACCTTCCTTCTCCATCTGCAACAGTCTTGCCTTGAAATCCGGATGGAAGTCCTCAAGTTTCTTTGGATCTGTTACCTCCACATGGTGGCCTAAGTAGTTCAATAATCTTGCAACAGGTCTTCCTGCATTTCCTCCACCTATAATCTTATAATTCATGATAATCCTCTAGTTTTATTTAATATTAATATCTTCAATGTTTATATCTTTAATAGCTAATTTGAGTGTATCTACTCAAGTGTTTAATGAATTAATTATAACTTTAAATATAAATTATTCAAACTGAATTAGGTTTTTAGCCTCATCATATACAACATCGATTCCACTCATATTCGGAACATAGTTTGCTGCTTTAGCTGAGTTTACACCGATGACCTTATATCCTAAATCCTCAATTGGTGCTACAACCATACATGTATCACATACAATATGTCCACCAGCTTCCTCAATGGCTTGTAGGTATCCCATTCTTTCTGCTGCAGCTTTAATGTTTACAGATGTGCAAATCCATAATTCGTTCTTGATTTTCCTATCTTCCACAATTGCTGCAAGATCCTTAATCTCCTCAAGTGATGCGTGTGGACAGCCTAAACATACAAGGTCAGGTACCTCATTTGATGTTGAAAGCTTTGCCTTTGTATCCTCAATATCCTCTTTTGTAATGGTTATGGTCTCTTCCGCATTTCCAATATCCATATTTTTATATTCAGGTGTGATGTTTTCTACTTGGTATAGCGCAACCGCACCTGATGATGCAAGTGCTGCACCTAATGCCTTGAGGTTTTCATTCTTAACCTTCTGATCTTGCAACTTAAAGTATGGTACCCCATCACCTACAACCTGGCCCACTGCATAACCAAGTGCACCGAAGTCAACACCACTAAGCTCGGATTCCACATTCACTACAAGATTTGCCTTCCTGTTTTCATCTAAGTGGAAACCATATAAGGGAGTCTTTCCGACAATGGCTGCTGCAAGAGCACCTGGACCACCTTCACGGTTAGTGCGGGCACCTATAACAGAGTTTACATATGCAACAGCAGATGACTCACTCCAGGATACATGTTCGGCAAACCTTGGAACATTACCAATGAGATAGGGTGTGCATGTACATAATGTTGTGATTCCAAGTTTCCCATATGCATCTACAATATCGTTCTGTTTTCCTGCAAAGAATTCTGAAAAACCTAGCTCCTTCCAATGCTCCAGATCAACACCTGCAGGATTCAATGTTGCCGGAATACTTGCCTTTGCTGACTTGTCAGTTGCCAAATCCTCAAGGTACTCTAAACCTGCCTGGCCTATGGTTTTATAGGATACTCCTGAAACCTGTGCAGAACTGATGTCCACAAATCTCTCTGCCTCATAAATATCTCCTAACGCTATTAAAATATCCATACTTTTTCTAATGGTTTCACCATATTCCCCATTAGACATCTTCTCTTCTTCTGGAGTTAAATACATATTATCACTGAAAATATTAATTATCTAAGTTAGTTTTAAATATGTAAATTATGATTTTTATATTTTTTAGTAGAAATAAATAAATTAAAATGAAAAGAATAATTTAGGAATAATTCCTAATAATGAGAAATTTACTAAATATTGGTTTAAAAAGATTTAAAAAATTATTATTTAATAACCGTAATTTATGATTTTTATATTTTAAATCTTAACATAATTTATAAAAAAAAAGTAAAAAAAAGATGATTATAGAATATAATTTATTAAAAAATGTTAAACATGAAAAGAATTATAAATGAAATTTATAAGAGGCAATAAATCTTTTTTTAGAAGATTCATATAAATTACTACCCTTAAAAATAAAAATAATCTTATAATCTTTCTCAGGTAAATCCTCAGGAGGCACTAGATAAAATCCATCTTTATACTGACAAACTCCACTTGAAACTTTATTTGATAAACTAAAAATTTCAAAATAAACCTTTTCATTGATCAACTCTTTATTTCCAGCTAAAAGTTTGGTCTTGGAAATTAATTTTTTAGGAGTATTTTCAATTTTTACATTAAAACAAGTAGGTTTAAGACTTACTTCAATACATGATTCTAATGAAAAAGGATAATAAAAATCATTACCCCCAAATATAGTTTTAAATTTATATTTCCCAATTGGTAAGTTTAAGTTAGATGTGTAATATCCATTATCATACCGACATTTAAAAATTTTATCAATACCCTCAATACATATAGAAATGTCTACATCGACAATCTCATCATTGCTTTCATCAAATAATTTACATTTAAATAAACTATTTCCAACATAAACATGTTGAATATAGTCAGCTATGAATGAAATATTTGATTTAACAATTAAATCAGCATCCTTACTTGCACCTTCATATATATCATTACCTTTAAAATAAAATTTCAAATCATATTTGCCACCAGGCAAATCAATAGGAGGAATTGTATAAAACCCATCTAAATAATCACATAAACCATCGAATACCTCTTCTCCAAGTTTAAGTATTCTTACTCCAACATCACCATCTTCAATTTCTTCATTATCAGAAAAAAGTTTAGCTTTATAACCTAACTTATCATCATAATGATCCTCAACCAACTCCAAATATGTAGATTTAAGCTTAATTTCAATAGAAAAATTGATAATAAAAGGACTATACAGATGATCACCCTTAAACTTAGCAGTTACATCATATACTCCTGCAGGTAAATTTAAATCAACAGTGTAAAATCCTTTATCATATTGACATTCAAAAACTTTATCAATATTATTAATATAAAGAAAAACAGTTTTATCAATAATCTCCACAAATCTATCTTTATCTATTAATCTACATTTAAACTTAGAATCTCCAACTAAAAAGCTTTTTTTATCAATAACAATATCAGTTTTAGTTTTTTTAATCCATTTCAATCTTTTACTAGACATTTCATATTCACTATTTCCATTAAAACAAAAATCAACCTCGTATTTACCTCCTGAAAGATCAAGTTCAGGCATTACATAAAAGTTATTCACATAATTACAGAAGCCCTCAAAAACTTTTAAAGAGTCTTTAAAAATTTTAACAATAACCTCCTCATTAGGAATCTCTTTACCATCCGAAATAAGTTTAACCTTTAAATTTTCATCTTCTATTACAATGAAGTAAGTGGATTTAATCATTGAATTATTTTTAAGCTGATTTGGCCTAAAAGAAAAATTATGGATTTTATTAAAGGATTTATATTTTTTATTGCCATTAAAATAGAATGTAATATCATAATTTCCCCCAGGTAAACCTGAAACAAAAGCGGTATAGAAACCATTTTCATATTTACAAATGCCACTATGAATATTAGAATTTAATTCAGAAATATTAAAATTAATTTTTTCATTAGGGAGCTCCCCATCTTTTGAAAAGAGTTTAGTTTTAAATATCAAAGATTCTTGATTACGCTCTTCTATAATATCTGTAAAATAGGTAGGTATAAATTCAAAATTATTAATATGAATTCTTTTATTACATGGAGCATATAATTTATAACCTTTAAAATTAAAGTTAACAATACAATCTTTACCCTGTAAATCCATAACGGGAGTTATATAAAATCCCTTTTTATATTTACAAATACCACTATACAATTTATCATCATGTTCTGTAACAGAAAAATAAATTTTTTTATTTGAAAGTTCTTTATTTTCAAAAAAGAGTTTAATTTTATAAATTAATTTATCATGTCTATTTTCATATATAACCTCAAATCGAGTTGGTTTAAGAGTTACATCAATAGAAAAACTATTAAAAGATGGTTTATTTACATAATCACCATTGAATTTAACAATACAGTTATATGTTCCAATAGGTAAATCTAATGGAACTTCATAAAATCCTTTTTTATATTTACATTTAAATGTATCTTTTACACCATTAATAGAAAGAGAAACTTCCCCATCTTTAATTATATTGCCCTTATAGTTCAAAACTTTACATTTAAATTTAAACTTACCAAAAATAAAAGAGCAATTATCTACAATAATACGTGTGTCTGATTCAACAAAGTGACTAATTTTAGTCTGTGATCTTTTATATATCCCATCACCTTTAAAATAAAAAGTTACATTATAAACTCCAGGAGATAATTTAACAGATTTCGTATAATATCCATACTTGTAAGGACAAAAATCATTATAAAGGGTAATTTTATTTAAATGATTATCAATATCAATTCTTGAAATGTTAACATAAACTTCAGCATCAACAATTTCACCATAATCATGGAAAAGTTTAGCCTTAACAATCAAATCGTTATCTTTTATTTGTTTTTCTGCTCTAAAATAAGTAGATTTTAGTTTTTTCATGTTTTTATTTTTAGATTTATATAAATAATTTTTAGAAGTGTTTTGTGAACCCATAATCTCACTCAAATAATTCATTCCAGTCAATATTTTCTAATAATATAAATAAAGATACTTTGAAGAATACAATTTTTGAAATTAAAAAAAATGAAAAATATTAAATTTTATCTTCGTTCAATTTTAAATTACTGTTCTCATCCACAATTATGAAACCATCATTTAATAATGCATTAACACTTGATTCAAGTTTTTGAGACACCCTAGAAGTTAATCTCTTAAAACCTAAATTAATAGAACTTTCTTTAATTAAATCTTCCTTAGATAAAGCCAATTCTATTTTTAAAGTATAAATTATTGACAAAAGAACCTCTTTTGTATAAATCCTATCAATTTCAGGTTTATCTCTATTTCTAACTTTAATTTTACTTAAATCAAAATCTACACCATAATAAAAGTTAACATCTTTTTTAATCTCTTTTTTTGAAATTAAATTAGACAACACTAATGAAACCAAATTTTTAAATTTTTTTGTTGCCTTGTTTCCATTGAAAATTTTTATACGATCATAGATATCATCAATATGAACTGGCCCTTCAACCTTAACCATTCTTAAGATTGAATAATATAAATCAGTATCTAAACTGGAATCATATCTCCAATACGTGTATGGTACAAAGTAGGAATCTTCATCATCATTCAAATCATTATTAGGTTCAATAGTTACATTAATATCAAAATCTGGAGTTACTTCTTTTTTTGTATTAATTGTATTCTTGTTTTTATAAGCATATTCTACAGCATTTAATAACCTTTTTTTAGCAGAATCTCGTGCATGATACCAATCAGTTGACCATATTCTATATAATTTCCATCCTAAACCTTCCAAAACTTCTTGTCTCAATCTATCCCTATCTCTTGCAACTTTGGAAGAGTGATACATGGCACCATCACATTCAATTCCTAAAATATAATTGTCAGGATTATGATTATCAACAACAGCTAAATCAATTCTATAATTTGCACACCCTACTTGTTTTTCAACTTCATATCCATTATCAACTAAGAAGTCATATACTGATCTTTCAAAATCAGAATCAAAATCATTATCTAAGAGGTAACTTGATGGTAACTTACCTGTTTCAGCAAAATAGAGATAATCTTTAAAAATTTTAACTCCTTTAGAGCGTATTTTATCAACAGCCATATCAGAAGACTTGAAATTTGAGAAAATTACACATTGTTCCCTTGCCCTAGTTATAAGTACATTCAGCCTTCTTTCTCCACCATCTCTATTCAAAGGTCCAAAATTTAGTCTTAGTTGACCTAAACTATTTTTACCATAACCAACACTAATCAAAATAATATCCCTTTCATCACCTTGTATATTTTCTAGGTTTTTTACAAAAAATCCTTCCTTACCATCCTCATTAAAGTATTGTTCAAGTTCAGGATGTTGCTTGAGTTTGGTTTCTAATACATCCATAATAACCTGTTTCTGTTTAATACTAAAAGTTCCTATACCTAAACTCTTTGAATTACCATATTTTCTAAATGAATTAAATGCATATTCTACTACATCCTCAGCTTCTTTAATATTTTTTGATCCTTTCTCATAAACAGTATTTGGATTATACATAAATTTTAAGCCCAAATCATCTGAATTTTTAACAGGTGACGGAAATACATATAACTCATTGTTATAAAATGCATAATTTGAAAATTCAATTAAGGATTGATGTCTACTTCTATAATGCCATCTTAAAACCCTACGCTCAAAGGAATTTTCACACAAATGAAGAATACTCTCTAAATCTTTAACATTGTTGAGGTCCTCATCCTCATCATCAATATCCAATGAAGACTCAAAGAACCTTGTTGGTGGTAGCTGTTTAGTATCACCCATAACAATGTAATGTTTACCCCTCATCATTGCGCCAATTGCATCAGATACCTCAACTTGACTAGCTTCATCAAATATTACATAATCAAAGTAAGATTCAAAAATTTCAGGAGGCAAATATTGAGCAATAGATACTGGACTCATCATAAAACAAGGCTTAAGCAATATTATAGCATCAAGAGCATTTGAAAGTAATCGTCTAATAGACATTAAACATCTTTTTTTAGAAAATTGAAATTTTAAAATACCCATTGGAGAACTTTTAGACCATTTTCTATTAATGTTTGGTCTTTTATTAGCTAGAGCCTCTTTAACTCGATATCTATTTAATTTTAAAGTATTTTGATCTAATTCTTTAAATTTTTCAATTTCTTCCTCATGAGTTTTATAATTAAACTCTTCCAAACACTTCTCATCATCAAAAATATCTTTTAGAGCATTATTAGCAAAGTTAAAAAGAAATATACTTTCAAACATGTCAGATTTTATTTTATCTTCTTTAATAATATTAATTAAATTCTCAGTGAATTTATTAGAATATTTATTACAACAATCAACAAACAATTTTAACGGATGTAATTCATCTACATTATTACGTAATGTCACAATTAATTTATTAAAATCATTAAGATCAACCAAATTCAAGTTTGAAACCTCTAATTTATTAGATAAATCTATCTTATCATTTATATTATTAAAATTTTTAAATATTTTAGATTTACATCTTTTAATTCCATCAATATTCTCATTTAAAATTGAAAAATCTCCATTATTAACAAAGTCCAAAGTTGTATCATTGAAAAATCCAGAGTTATAGTTATCATTAAATTCTTTGATTATTTTAAATTCTCTGAGCAAAGTTTCAGACGAAGATTTATAAGAATTCCATAAATCATTAAAATAATATTTACCTTTAGAATCATAAGATTTAATAGTATCTAACAAGTAATTAGCTTCAATTAAGGTATTATGTTTAGAATTAAAAACATTACCAATAATCTTAAACTGATAATCCTCCAAACTATCCCTAATACCCTCCAACTCAGAAACACAAGAAGAATTCTCATCAACAATATGATTCAACAAGTTTTTAAGACAAACCAAACGATTAAATTTACAATTAAAAACATTACCAATAATCTTAAACTGATAATCCTCCAAACTATCCCTAATACCCTCCAACTCAGAAACACAAGAAGAATTTTCAGTGTAAATTTTGTTTAAAAATTCACTAGCCTCGGAAATACTGTTTAAATCATTGATTAAAGATTCGACATTAGTATTAATTTTGTAGTTAGATAATTTTTTAATAATATTTTCTAAATTTTTAAACCATTTTAACAAATTCTCAGATTCAACAACAATTTTATTATCATCAATATTAGATTTAGCATAAGCTAAAATTTTATCCCTTAAAACAGTTAATTTTTGGTTTAATGATAATAAAGTACCTAAATCCTCAACAATTTTATCATCAGAGACTTCCTCAATATAATATCCATGAAATTGTTTTGAAATCTCTTTAAAATTACTGTTAAACTTTCTTTTAATTAAAGAATCTTTACCTTCCTGAAAATATTTAAATTTACCACGGATGTTAGAATCTTTTAATAGAGGGTATAAATTAGAACTTTCAATTGATTCTTTATTCTCTTTAAAGTTAGAAACTAATTCTTCGAAGTCATTGATGTCTGTAATTTTAGTATAATCTAAATATAAACCATCTAAATCATTTAATAAATTTTCTGCATTTATTTTCATTGAATTTAAATTTAATCTTAATACATCCTTATCAATACCCTTAGTTCTTATTTGGAACTTATCAATATCCTTTAACAAACTATCAAAAGATCCAGATTTAAAAGCATCAAAACGACCAACAATACCATCAAACACATCACAATCAACAAAATAAAAATCAAATCCAGAACCAAGAACACCAGACAAATCATCAACACTAGACCTTAAACCATCCAAATCAACATCCAAACCAAAACTATCCAAATCCAAACCCTTAGACTTAACACAAAAATCTGAAATCCTATCAACAACAGAAACTAAATCATCCTCACCATCTAACAACCTATAATCAGAAACACAACTATCAAAATCACCAATATCAAAAGAATCAGAACTAAAAGAATCAGCCTCATCAATCAAAGAACCAATATCATCAACAAGACCCTCAGAACCAACATCCAAACCAAAAACACCAACATCAGACTGAAACTTACCAATATCCTCTAATAAACTCTCAAAAAATCCAGATTTAAAAGCATCAAAACGACCAACAATACCATCAAACACATCACAATCAACAAAATAAAAATCAAATCCAGAACCAAGAACACCAGACAAATCATCAACACTAGACCTTAAACCATCCAAATCAACATCCAAACCAAAACTATCCAAATCCAAACCCTTAGACTTAACACAAAAATCTGAAATCCTATCAACAACAGAAACTAAATCATCCTCACCATCTAACAACCTATAATCAGAAACACAACTATCAAAATCACCAATATCAAAAGAATCAGAACTAAAAGAATCAGCCTCATCAATCAAAGAACCAATATCATCAACAAGACCCTCAGAACCAACATCCAAACCAAAAACACCAACATCAGACTGAAACTTACCAATATCATGGATAATTTCTGGTAAATACTCATCTTCAATTAATTTTAAATTAGGTTTAAGAAGTTCTATTTTTGCAATAGAATTATCGATATCAAAATTTTCAAACTTAGTTATCCCTATTAAATTATGAAGGTTTTCACTGAATTCACTGAATTTATTAGAATAATTAATTAATGATTCGAGATTTTGACCAATTTCATGATAATCAGATGAATTCAATTCCCTAAAATTAGTATCTAACCACAAATTATTATGATATGGACTTATTTGGTCATAATTTATTTTGATTTCATTTAAATTTTCAACAATAATCTCACGATCTTCTTTAGTTAAATTAGAAACAGAACCAACATCAAATCGATATTTTTCCTGATTATTTTTGTCTAGTTTTTGATTATTTAATTCCAACATACCCATTAATTCATAGTAAGTTAAACCAGTTTTTCCATAAGAAGAGTGTAAGATGTTTACATAATTATTTAAATCTGTTTTAACCTCATCTACCTTATTAAAAATAGATTTATCATTAATTTTGACTGAATCAAGCTTAGTAACCCTCTCTAACTCATTCAAAAAATCTTTTTTATTAGTATTTCTTCCATAAAGCTCTAAACAACCATCACCTAAACCTATAGAATCTAATTTAGATTTAACAACCTCTAATGCTGCTTTTTTCTCACTTACAAAAAGAATTTTTTTATCATTTGCCATTAATTCTGCAATAATATTTACAATAGTTTGAGATTTACCAGTACCAGGAGGTCCCTCAACAACTAAATTTTTATTACCCTCTGTTACTTCTTTTAAAACTGAAATTTGAGATGAATCAGCATCAACAACATTAAAAATATCAGATGATTTCATTAAGCTTACTTCTTCCTCATAATCATAACCATAATCTTCAAAATCCCTATCTGATTCATCAACTTCAAATAATGTTTTTATAGAATTATTTTTAATATTACCCCATCGACTTAAATCCAAATCTTTATACATTACAAACTTTTTAAAATCAAAATTATCCAAATAAATATCATTTACAATTCTCCAGTTAGAAGTTTTAGAGTTAATAATATCTTGAATAGATTTTAAATAATTGTTTAATTCATCCTTAGACTCCAAATCATCAAAAGAAGGTAAATCTATACCTTGATCTTTAAGTTTAACCTCTAATGAAATATTATACTTAACCTCTTCTGAGTTCCAGGAAACTCTATACGGGGAGGATACAGAATCCCTTTTGATTTGTAAAGGAATTAAAATAAGAGGTGCTTTGTATTTACTTTCTTGATAACTAACATCAGTCCATTCTAAAAAACCAAGAGCAAGATAAAGGTTATTATAACCCCTTTCCTCGATGGAAGTTTTACTGCCATCATATAATCTAGACAGTTTTTTTCTAAGTTCATCCTTATCATAATCTGTTTGTAAGTATAAATCTTTATGAGATTCTTTAATAAATGAATTGATTTCCCATGTATCATCTACTGAAAAATCATCATCAATATTAGAATTAGACAAAAATTCCATTGTTTTTTCATTAGTAACTAATATACCATATAATTCAGCTATATTCTCATCAACAACTTTAATAGATTTTTTACGTGGTCTAAAATTTAATAAGTTGTTTCTTAAATTCATATCTAATAAATTAGTTCTTAATGATTCAATCTGTTTTTTTATGTCTACAATATCATTAACTTCCAAAAGCATCCCCCTCATATTTGTAATTTTTAATAATAAAGGTTAAGTTTTAAAAATGTAAGGTTTTATACTTATAATCTATGTTAATTAATATTTTAAATTTTCTAATAAAAAAAATAAAAAAATAAGGAACTATTTAAATTATTAAATGTAATATCTTGTTTAAAATCAACAATTTTAAAAATAAATTGCAATTAAAAATCTAAAACTATTCCATCTACAAATTATACTTTTATTATCAAATCAAAGTAAAACAAGTATTTAAAAAGCTTTTTAAGAAACAAATATAATTCTTAAAATAAATTAAATATAATATAAATCCACATTTTATAAAAATAGACAAATAATTAAATTAAAATAAATATTGTTTAATTTATAAAATTAAATAATATTCAAAAATAAAAAAAAGTAGAGTAGTTAAATAGAATTAACTATTTAACTATTGTTTTCAAGTTGATAGGCTATGGCCTGATCAACCAGATGTAAGAATTCGTCTTTAGCCCCATATGGAATCATGGCACCGGCTGCTATATCATGACCTCCGCCCTGGCCACCAAAGTTGGAGGAACATTCGTTAAGTGCCTTACCAAGATTGACACCACGTTCAATCATTGGCCTTAAGGTTCTGCCTGAGACCTTTATGTCCTTATGCAATCTGGACAGGCCCAGTACAGGCTTGTTCTCGTCAAAAAGACCAACGGTCAGGCCTACACTTGCGATGGTTCCCATGACTTTCTTAATGATTTGGTCTTCACTATAGAGATATTGAATAGTGTTAAGCTGTACAGCTCCCTCTTTTTTAACCCATTCCATACCTTTAATAAGTTGAGATCTGTAATTGTTTCTAAGTTTCAGTGCAGTGTAAAGTGCCTCTCCACGTTCACCTAAGGCTAAACTTAAACCCAGACCATATTTTTTGTTTTTTCCACATGCATCAAGAATATCCGAGAAGTCCTCTAAATCCTGTAGGTAGGATATCTCCTTAGGAGCAGTGTATACCTCAGATAGGATTTTAGGATTGATCTGGATTAAGGCATCCTTTAAGAGGTCCTGTTCCTCACCACTTAAATCAGTGAACTTAATTCCATAGGACAATCCTAACTGTTCCAAGAACTGTTGAGAACCTTCAAGATCCCCTGTCAAGCCTGGAAG
This sequence comes from Methanobrevibacter boviskoreani JH1, assembly GCF_000320505.1. Taxonomy (NCBI): domain Archaea; kingdom Methanobacteriati; phylum Methanobacteriota; class Methanobacteria; order Methanobacteriales; family Methanobacteriaceae; genus Methanobrevibacter; species Methanobrevibacter boviskoreani. The sequence goes on along the minus strand of NZ_BAGX02000021.1, from coordinate 15,275 downwards.
AGCAGGTTTAAAAGTGTATGCCAATGATTTATAAACTGCCTCTGTTGATTTTGATGCAATCTTAAGTCCTTCATGTATCTCCACAGTACCGGACTCAATAGCATCCTGTAGAATCAATTTATTCATGCCCATAAATCCATCTTCACCTTGCATGTCACCGAATGCGCCTACAAGTGCAAGGTATGCAAGATGCTTCTTATCCAAATCACGTATGCAGAGATAAGTGGAACCTGCCCCACTTAGCTCCCTGCTTCCGTCCACACCGAATAGATGGGGATTCACATGAACAATATTGTCTCCAGTCTCAACATCTGCAGGTTGATGATGGTCTGCAATAATAATGTCTGCCTTAAAAGAGTTTAGTGGTTTTAGACATGCGCTTCCCATATCACAGAATACGAAAAGCTCATAGTTTTCCTTTTTCAAATCATTGATAACATCCATCTGAAGTCTGGAAACTATGGTAACATGAAACTGACCACCTTCTTCCTTAATGGCATTAGTTATTACACCAGCAGCAGATAAACCATCAGCATCATTGTGTGAAATAACCCTTATAACATGGCCTTCATCAATATGCTTCTTAAGCATATTGCAAGCTTCAGCAGATCTATTTAACAAGGAGTGCTGCTTGTGTTGGGTCATATCTCCAGCCTTCAGGTAATTGACCATCTCTTACGTAATATTTACCTAATCTTCTGATTCTTGATTCAACGATTATTAATCCTCTTTTACTGTGTAAATCCTTAGGGTTTTCTGCCATGTGATCTCTAATGTTAACTGCTCTTCTGATTAAGTTCATTAAGTCTTCTGGATAGTCACCAAATTCATCGTTTCTTTTTAGGATTTCGGTGATTTTAAATCCGGTAACTTCCTTAACACTAGGAACTCCATATTGGTCCCTTAAGATAATACCTATTTCACTGGAGGAGTTACCTTCCTTGTGTAATTTTACGATTAAATCTTCGATTTCTTCATCAGAATACATTACCCATTCAGGTCTTGCCATAATAATACCTCATATAATTTTTTTAAATTGTAAGTTTTTTTAATGTAAATAAAATTAAGAAATAATTAGACATTAATCTTTCAATAATTTGCCCAATGATTAAAGATCTAATAAATAGATTAATTCATAACTACAATAGCAAATAGACATGTAAAACGATATACATTCTGAAATAGCTAAATATTCAAATAGTATTTTACTGGTTAAAAAAAATATTGAACTAACTAAAGTGTCTACTACAATAATATCAAAACATAGTATTCACTAATAAGTTTTAAAATATTAATTCATAACAGAATTTACTCATCAAATTCACTGAAATATCATACTCAATAAGCATTTACTCATCAAATTCACTGGAATACCATTGAATAAATTTAGTTAAAGAATTTCTTCTATGAGAAAACTTGTTCTTCTCCTCGGTTGTAAGTTCACCGAATGTCTTGCCTTCGGATTCCACATAAAAAATTGGATCAAAGGCAAAACCTAAGTTTCCTCTTTCTTCTGTTGAGATTAAACCATCGACTTTGCCTAAAAAGATCTTGGGCTCAGAATTGGGGGTACAAAACCCAATAACTGACCTGAATTCGGCAGTTCTATCGTCGACGTCCTCCATTAATTTTAGGATTCCCTTATTTCCTAATGTGTCCTGAACATAATGTGAATATGTTCCCGGAAATCCGTTAAGTCCATTAATGAAAAGACCAGCATCTTCAACAATCACAGATTTACCTAATTCTCGACTGGCATATTTTGCACCGAAAAGAGCCACTTCCCCAAGTGTTCCCTGAGGTTCCATGTACCCTAAATCAATATGCTCAAGTTCGATATTATAATTTTTAAATATATTCTCTGCTTCTATAACTTTATGTTTATTCCCAGTAATAAATGTTATCATAAAACCACTTCGTTTTCATATAAATTCTGAAATTGAAAAAAATAAAAAATTGAATTTTTAAATAATAATAGCTAAAACTTAATAGTTGGACATTGATTTAAAAATTAAAGAAATCAATACCTAGATAAAATGTTAATGTGTATAACGACCTCTATGTTCGATTTCCTCGATTTTGTCCCTAATATCGTCTGAGTTATCTGAGTATTCAAGGTATGACTCTAGAATCCAGTTAAAGGTTTCAAGTGCCACATCGTAGTCAACACTTTTTATTGATTTTTTAAGTACAAGCAGATCATCGGCTTTATCCTCTATAAGGTTTGAATAATATGACAATCCAAAGTCAATGAAAACCAGTTGGTTGTTATTGTCAATCAACATGTTGGAGGTTGTTAAATCCCCATGGATAATATCAAGCTCATGGATATCTGCAATATATTCACCTATCCTATATGACAGCTCCTTCCTCGCATCATCTGTAACATCATCGATTATGTCCTTAACAATCCTACCCTCAATCTTTGACATTGTAATGGATTTGTCCACAAGGTCGATGTCATATAGAATCGGGGTTATAATACCTGAGGCCTTTGCATGTGACAATATCTTTGCCTCTGACTTTGTTCTGAGTTTTCTGATTTTGTTATCAATCTCTGGAATCCTATATGCCTTCGGAAGTCTTTTCTTAACCACCACATCTATAGGATCAAATCCCTCAAAACCGTCGAACCACTGCGATTTTACAATGTCAGATTCCGCACCCTTTGCAAGTAAGTTATCAGGTAAGCTGATTCTATTGTTAATGTCCTTTACCCATGGAACATCCACCTCATCGGTCCTGTACCTTTGGATGACATTGGTGTCCCCCATCCTCATGGTTCCATAGTATTTGCTTGTCAGAAGTCCGAGCCATGCAATCATCGCACCATTATCACCACAGTATTTCATGTCAGGCATATAGAACCGTGCATAGTGCTGCTTTGCCATTGTATCCAACATCTCACGTAGGTGTGAATTTGCAGCTACACCTCCACACAGCAATACCTCATCCCTTTCCGTATGTGATAGCGCCCGTTCTGTAACCTCAACAAGCATTGAAAAGGCAGTCTCCTGCAGGGAGTAACATACATCCTCAATGGCTGCACCGTTTTTATATGCCCGAAGTGATGCGCTTAAAAGACCTGAAAAGGAGAAGTCCATTCCTTTAACCGTATATGGAAGTGGAATATATGAACCTTTCTTTGCAAGTTTTTCAATTACAGGTCCACCAGGATGTCCCAGTCCTGTTTCACGTCCAAAATGATCGAGACAATTTCCAACTGCAATATCCAATGTCTCTCCAAATATTCTGTATCGTCCTGACTCATATGCGATTACCTGGCTGTTACCACCACTGACATACAAGGTTACAGGGTTTGTCGCATCGGTTGTAAGTTTTCCAATCTCAATATGTCCTATACAATGGTTAACCCCAATGATAGGTTTGTTGATTGACAGTGCCAAGGTTCTTGCAGAGGTTGCAACTATTCTAAGTGCAGGTCCAAGACCAGGACCTCTGGAAAATGACACAAGGTCTATATCATCAAAGCCTAGACCTGCCTCATCTAAAGCCTGGGGTATTAATTTTGGAATCCAGTATGCATGATGCTCTGCCGCTTCACGTGGATGGATTCCCCCTTCCTCCGGATATAACTGATTACCACAAATAGCCAATATTTCTCCATCACTGTTGACTATTCCTACACCTGTTTTCTCTGCGGTTCCTTCAATTCCTAAAGATATCAACTAAGAGTCTCCTTATAAAGATAATGATTATAAAATAAAAATGATTGTAAATTAAAAAATACTTAAATTAAATCAAATAAGCTTAATAAAAACTTAATTAAAGGTTAATTTATAAAAGTATTATTCAACCAAACAAAAGTCCAATTACTTTTAGAATACTAGTTTATAAAATTGCTATTCAACCAAACAAAAGTCCAATAACTTTTGAAATACTATTTTATAAAAGTATTATTTGCTTTATAATATTGATTATTATACTTATATATAATTTTCATACTATAAGAAATTTTTAAAAAAAGGATATAGATAAGTGATATAATGGTAGATGGTCTTAAAACCTATGGAAACGAAGAAATAAACAAGAAATTTGAAGGAAAAACACCTGTTTTTATATGCACAATAGCTACAACCGACACATCAAAGATACATGGAATCAGCGGTGCTGGAGCTAGTGAGGAACTTAACATGTATACCCCTGCAGCAGATGTTGAGATAATGAAATATGGGGCACCCCACTGTATGGAAGAGATTCCGGAAACAGTCTCCGAGGGAGAGGCGGCACCTACACCTTCAATGCTTACAAAGGCATGCCTCGATTTAACCGGATGTGACCTTGAGGTAGTGGATGCAGGCTGTGAAATAAGACCAGACCTAGATTGTTATACCTTAAGCAATTCCCATGGAGGGGACATAAGCACTGGAAAGGCAGTTGAGAATCCTAAGGAAATATATGAAAAGGCCTTAGAGATTGGTAAAAAACTAAGTGAAAGATACGATTATCTTGTAATTGGTGAAAGTATTGCGGCAGGAACAACTACAGCCCTTGGAATCCTGAAAGCCTTAGGCTATGATGCGGAGTATAAGGTAAGTGGAAGTATGCCTTACAATCCACATGAGCTAAAACTTAAAACCGTAAATGAGGGTCTTGAAAAGGCGGGAATTAAACCTGGTGACGTGGAGGTATTTGATGCAATAGCTGCGGTAGGAGATCCCATGATGCCTGCAGTTGCAGGTATGACAATTGGAAGCAGCAAACCTGTTGTACTTGCAAGTGGTACCCAGATGTCCGGAGTCTGTGCCGTTATAAAAGCCATCAAACCTGATTTTGACTTTACAAATGTCTGTATTGCAACAACCAAATTTGTTGCAAGGGACGAGACAGCAGATATCTTTGACATCACAAAACAGATTAGTGAGGACATTACCATAAATGCTGTAGATCCTAAATTCGAAACTGCAAACCATGGTGGTTTGAACAATTACCTTGAGGGATTTGTAAAGGAAGGTGCAGGTGCAGGTGGAGCAATGTTTATGGCTCTTATGGAAGGTAAAACTATTGATGAGGTACTTGACAGTATTGTTAAAACCTGCAGCAAATAAGAAAAGTATTTTTTAAAATTCAATTTTTAAATATTAATTAAATTACTATTTTTTTTAAAATTTTACATTATCTTGGCCAGTGAATACTTTTTTAAAGCTTTATTTTTCAAAATACTATTTTTCTAAAGTATTATGTTTATCTTAGCTAGTGTATACTCTTAAAAGCTTTATTTCTTAAATACTACTTTTTTTAAAAATCTATGCTGCCCTTGGCCAGTACATAATAATAAATACACCGACAAGTGCAATACACATACCGATTATATCGAACTCATCAGGTTTTACATGGTCTATCTTCCAGCCCCAAAGTACTGAAAGCGCAATGAATATTCCACCATATGCTGCATAAACCCTTCCAAAGTTTGCAGGTTGAAATGTTGGGACAATTCCATATAACACAAGCAGGATAGCACCTAAAACCGCAAAGGTAAATGGCCTGCCTTCCCTAAGCCAGGACCATATAAGATATCCTCCTCCAATCTCGAACAATCCTGCTACAATGAAAAAAATCAATGATTTTACAGTATCTATTAACATGTTTCACCAAACCTATTTTTTTAATATATTAGAAAACTACTACATTTCATTTAATTAAATAAACATCCATATGACTAAATTAAATCTTTATAACTAAATTATAACTGAATTAAATATATTTTAACAATCTAATGATATACTTGGATTCTAAATGAACATTATAATTTATTTATAAAGTTATAATATATAATTTTGGTTTACCTAAAAATAATAGGATTTTAAAAAATCTATTAGACACTAATTTTCCAAATGCCAAATGAATATAACTGATAAAAATCAGAGAAATGAAACCTACCAAATATCCAAATAATGAAATTGATAAAAATTTATAAAATAAGATTTATTAAAAATACCTAAAAAATAGAATCATAAAAAACCTATACGATAAAGAATCTATTAAATCAAAACTATAAGCAAATATTTTAATATATTTTATGTTACACTAATTTTAGAAAAAACTACTTTTAAAATAATGATATGGATTTATAAATAATAGTGTTTTGAGTTAACAATTGTATATGTAAATATATAGTTATTAAAGTTTTATGTAAAAAGGAACTATTACGAAAATAGAACAACTAAATTCTTTAAGATTTGAAATAATAATTGCCATGAAATATCAATAAGATTTAAAAAATAAACCAATTATCCCATAATAGATTAAAACACTGAAAATGGCTTTTATAATAAGTCATAAAAACGACAAATAGGATTAAATATAAAAAATAGCTTTTATAATAAAAAAAGTCCTGAAAACGATAGTCTTAAAATAATAAAAAAAGATTAAAATATGAAAAATAGTTAATATAGAGTTAAACTCTATATTACGCTCATATTAGACAATTATCTAATATTATATACCAAACCTATTGACCTGCTATCAAATATGGTTAGGAAAGGCTGTACAACTAAACTATTGAATAAAACAAATAGAAGTATAATAACCAAACCAATAACTGATACAGTATCAATACTTGCAAATATTCCTGATATTGAACCTACTCCTAAAAATATTAGAAAGATCAATAAGAGCACCGCAAATACAATAAGCTCTATTACTCCCTCAATGATTCTTAAACCTATATAGAATCCGAAGTATCTTAACCAGCCTATTGAAGACAAGGTATTAAAGATACCCTCAAAATCAAATGCAGATTTAAAAGAATCATTCTGTGCAATATTAGGAATTGCCACCATTGAAAACATGTCCAACACAATAAACAATATGACTGAGATAATGACGGCAAGAATCTTCACACCCATATTGTTAGTAAATTCTGAAGCCAGATAGAATATGACAACAGGAACAACAAGGTAGATTAACTTAACGACAATAACCTTTAACCCATCTATAAACATATCCTTCCAGTTACCAAACTTAGGTAAAGGCTCATCACCATTAATCATACCATTGGTAGCAACCTTGATGACCCTATAGGAATATCCCTCTATAAAGAAGATCGGAATAAATATAAAACTGAATAGGGTAAATATTCCTAACTTCAATATGGAATCAAAATCCTTAGAGGCATATTCCAAAGAATCCTTATAAATATCTAAAATCATTTTTATCCCCTTAAAAATGGAAAAAACTATTCGTCTATCTTAAAAACATCCTCAATATGTTCACATCCCAATACCTTAGAAATCTTATAAGCAACTAGAAGAGAGGGGTTATACCTATTGTTTTCTAACGCATTGATTGTCTGACGTGAAACACCAACCTGATCCGCTAAATCCTGTTGACTTAAATTTAATTCCTTTCTTAAAACCTTAATTTCTGTCTTCATGATAAAAACCAACAAAAATCTTTAGTTTTTTTAAAATTAAAAATTTAGAAGAAGAATAAACTTCCAACTAAAATTATTGCACCTACAATCCAACAGTAGTATGCGAATATGTCTAAGCTCTTCTCTTGTATCAACTTAAGCAATACTTTTATAGCAAATAAACCTGAGATAACAGCTGCTAAAAATCCTAATGTATAAGGTATTACATTAGTCGCAAATCCTGCACTAATACCATTCATTTCAACAAGTGCTGCTCCTAAGATTGCTGGAATTGATAAAATAAAACTGAATTTAGCTGCAAATTCTTTGTTTAATCCTGCAAGATAACCGAATGCAATTGTTGTACCTGATCTTGAAAGACCTGGTAGGATAGCACATGCCTGACCTATTCCCATAAATACGGAATCCTTTAAACTTAAGTTTTTAAGATTTACATCACCGTTAGTATGTCTTTCTGAGTAGTATAATAGGCAACCAGTGATTAATAAGAAGAATGCTGGAAATGTTACACCACTGAATAATGAACTTACTAAATCGTTAAATAATATTCCTACAATACCGACAGGAACACTTGCTGCAATTGTATACCATGCTAATTTTTTATATGGGTCTTCCTGAATACCCTCTCTGAATTGACCCCTAAATAAATCAGCAATACTTTTAAAGAATGCAATAATCATATTGATTATATCAGGTAAAAAGAATCCGACAACAGCGACCAATGTTCCTAAATGTAAAAGAACATCAAAAGATATATTATTGGAATTTAAACCAAAGAATGTCTGTGCAAATACAAGGTGTGCAGAACTACTGACCGGTAAAAACTCTGTTAATCCCTGAACGATTCCAATAATAATTGCAACTATAATATCCATAGATTAAAAATCCTCCTAGAAATTTCGATAAATAAAATAAAATTAAAAATGTAAAAAATATTTTACATTCTATAGTATATATTTATACTATTTATACTTTTTGAATATTAGAATTTAAATAAAAAAAAGAAAAAGATTGGATTAAATTATTGATAAATTTAATCTACAGGTGAAAACCATCCATATCTATCTTCAACTTCACCATTTACTATTTTAAAGAATTCCCTTTGAATCTTTTCAGTGACAGGTCCACGTTTACCCTCACCTACAATACGATGATCCATTGAACGGATTGGAGTAACCTCTGCAGCAGTTCCTGCAAAGAACATTTCATCTGCAATATATAATAAATCCCTTGGTAAAGGTAGGACATTTACCTCATAACCTAAATCTCCTGCAAGTTTAATTACAGAGTCCCTTGTAATACCTTTAAGTAATGAGCTTGATAATGTTGGGGTGTAAATCTTACCGTCTAAAACTAAGAATACATTTTCACCAGGACCTTCAGCAATATTACCATTTACGTCTAAAAGTAATCCTTCATCGAATCCGTTATCTTTAGCTTCCATGTTTGCAAGTTGGGATAACATATAGTTAGCTCCAGCTTTAGCAATATTTGGGAAAGTACTTACAGCAGGTTTTCTCCAGGAAGAGACACCAATGTTTACACCATTAGCCATACCTTCTTCACCTAAATATGCTCCCCATTCCCATACTGCAATAGCTACATTTACAGGACAATTTACTGGTGAGACACCTAACTCTTTATACCCCCTATATACAATAGGACGAATATAACATGCAGTTAAATTATTAGCTTTAATTGTTTCCTTAATAGCCTCACAGATTTCTTCTTGGGTAAATGGAATATCCATCTTATAGATTTTTGCAGAATCAAACAATCTTTTTACGTGATCCTCCAATCTAAAGATTTGAGCTTTACCGTCAATTTCATATGCTCTTATTCCTTCAAATACATCTGTTCCATAATTTACAACATGAGATAATACATGGATTTTAGCATCTTTCCAGTCAACTAATTCTCCATCCATCCAAATTTTTCCAGATTCATCAAATGCCATTTTATCCTTCCTTGTTTTCTTAAAAATTGATAAATACTTAGATATCTTCCAGATCTAACTCTAAGTCTTAAAATTATTAATAAAAATACATTTATGTAAAACACATTTTTAAGCCAGAAGATATTCTGAAAATTATTAAAATATAAGGATTTTCTTATAAATTGAATAATTTAAATTGGTATATTATTACATTTATATAATTTAATAATCATTATATTTATAATATTATAATTAGAATATATAATGAAACCAAAACATTTATATACTAGTAAGTGCAAACTATTGTATGTTGTATTATACTTTTATGGTTCCGTGGTCTAGAGGTATGATATCTCGCTTACAACGAGAGGATCACGAGTTCGAATCTCGTCGGAACCACTACTTTTTATTTTAAATTTTTTTTATGATTTCTATATTTTACATACTGATTTTAGGTCTGTTTTTTAAATTTTAATTGATTATAAGCTTTTTTTAAGGGTTATTGTCTACTTTTAGAGTTATTCCATTTGAGCTACTTTTTAATATTATAAATAAATTAATAAAATGATTAAATAAGTTAAAAATAGTGAAAATGCTAAATTAGATTAAAATAGTGAAAAAATAAATTTAAATCTTGAAATAAATTAAAAATAGTGAAAATAAATAAATAGCCTAAAAATAGTAAAATGATTAAAAATAGCCAAATAAAAAAAACATTGAAATGTTTTTTAATAAAAATGATTAGATTATGAAATCTAAATGAATATAATCAATATAATCAGTATTATCAATGAGACGAAGAAGACAATACTTCCCTTTATTAGAACAGATGCCCCATCCTTATCAACCAAGAACACCAATCCATAGGATAATATTAAAGAAGCGGCCATCTCGATTAGACCGATAATACCACTACTCATTCCGCCTAGAATAGCTAGAATATAGGTTAAGAGATATGATACAATTACAACCAATAATATTAAAACAATTGGATTGCCTAAAATAGGTGCCAAATCTGTGGTTTCCTTCTTACTTTCAACCTGATTAAGTTTAGAGGATAGGTTAATAGACCTTGATTGCCTTCTTTCAACATTCCTGTTTGGTCTTGTACTAGGAGCCCTGGAAGATCTTGCATTGTTATTGTTATTTCTAGGGGAACGTTTTAAAAATGATAATCTGGATTTTTTAGGTTCATTTCTCTTTTTTTCCTCTGTTTTATGTAGATTTCCCTTGGTGGAATTTGCATAAGAACTTGAATACATATCCGGTTGATAGTTGGCTAAGGCAACCTCCTCATAATATGCATCATCATAGACATCACCATCATTATAGTCGGAATAGGCGATGCTTGGATTTGCATCATAATCATCTACATATCCATTGTAGTATTGATCCTCATAATATTGGTCAGATGTGTCATCAACAACCTGTGTTTCATCATCAGTAGTATCAGGCTCTTTATTCTTCTTGGAATATTTCTTAGCAAGACTAATTAGATTATCCCTATCAACAAGCTTAATGTTTTTACGTGAGGCATAATTTCTAGCCTGGGGAGAAAAAGTAGAACTTGTAACAACAGCTACCTTGGAAGCTTTAAGACTTCTACCTACCATTTCCATTTCTTTAAGAATGTCAATTCCTACTTCCCATTCTTTGTCATAATTTTTACAAGCAACAACTACTCCAAAATCACCCATCTGGGTTGGAAGAACAGCATATATATCCACTACCTTTTGAGAAGTTTTAAAATTCTTATAAACTTTAAAACCTGATTCTTCCATGACTTTAGCAACAAAATTGACTAATTGAGGCTTTTCCACAATTTCACCTAATACCATTTTAAATAAAGCTTAAACTACCATAGTTTCTAAACCCTTTATGGTAATTATTAAAAAACTAAATCCTAATAAAAATATGTTTATATCTTTTTATATATCTTTTGATTTTAAAAAAATTCACTATATATAAAACAATTTTTTTATGGGATATGTAAAAAAAACAAATAGCCAAGTGAGATTTTAATGAAAATATAAAAGATATTGCAAATAAGCCCCGTTTCAGATTTGAAGTGGATATCCCAATTTAAAGATAAAATTTAGCCAAATATAAAAAAATATTTTTATAAGATTCTATCAATCTAAGTATATGAAGAAAATATTACTATGCAATGATGATGGAGTAAGTTCAAGTGGAATATTAGCGGCAGACAAGGCTGTATCTAGTTTAGGTGAAACAATAATCGTGGGACCTTCAACACAGCAAAGCGGCATCGGTCATGCGATAACCCTTTTTGAACCACTTAGAATTAAAAAACTGCCACTTAGAAATGGAAAAATAGGATATGCAGTATCAGGAACACCTACAGATGCTGCAATTATGGGTGTATTTCAGTTATGCGATGAGAAACCGGACCTATGTATTTCCGGAATCAATATTGGATATAATCTGGGAAAGTCAGAGCTTACAACCTCCGGAACACTGGGCGCCGCTATGGAAGTGGCATCATATGGAATACCAACCATTGCCGTATCCCAGACAGTGGACGACCAGTCTGCAAAATTTGAAAACGGAAGAATAAACATTGACTTTGATTTTGCAGTTAAAACACTTAATAAAGTTGCAGGATATGTTATGGAAAATGGTATGCCTGATGGCATTGACCTTCTAAACCTCAACATACCAACAAATCCCGTATCAGATGAAATCAATATTACAAGGTTAACCAATAGGATGTTCATACCTGAGGTGGAGACAAGATATGATCCACGTGGAAAGCCCTATTATTGGATTGACAGTACAATAACCGATAATGATAAAGAAGGTAGTGATGGATACTGCATTAAAAAAGAGCATAAGGTTTCACTTACACCTTTAAGTCTTGATTTAACATCAGATGTTAGTGAAACCAAAAAATGGGCAGATAAGATAAACAAAGATTAACTTAAACTGTGACTCATAGTAATATTTTTTAAATTAGTTATGGTAGTTAAGGTTAATACCTATTTGATACTTAGTATAAAAAAACATAAGAATCCGATATTAAATAAACAATCAAAAATAAGTAGATAATATAACAATTTGACATGAAAATAAACTAGTGGTAAAATAATTTAATAAAATTGATTCAAGTAAAACAAAAAATAGGAAAATACCATCTAAATAGCCAATAAAACAAGATAGCCAATACACAAATAAAAAATAGAAAAATACCGCCTATAACTAATAAAATAAGATAGCCAAATACACAAATAAAGAATTAAAAAATAAAATAGGTTTATTTTAAATTAAGATCTCTTAAAATAATATCTCTTTCTTTTCTTAATTCTTTCAATTTTTTCTCATCAGGATTTTCTTCTTTTTCTAATATTGCTATTGTATTTGAAATAGCTTGTAAATTACTTTCTGCTAAATTAACAGCCATATTAAACCCTCACTCATTTTATTAAAATTATAAATAAACATAGATAGATTCTAGAATTTTACTAAAATACAATAATAGGTTTAATAATCAATCTATTTAAATCTTATTTATAATACCATAATCAATTTAGAATCTATTTTAAAGTTGATATAGATTAATTATTAAAAAGATTTTTTAATAAAAATTTAAAAAAATCTATAAATAACAGTAATAACAAAAAATATATTAATACTCAATCAAGAGGAATAATATATGAACAATAAGGAATTTCAAGTAAACAAAGAATTTCTACAATTTAAAGGTAAAGACGTACTTGTAGAACTTAAAAACAATGAAGAATATGAAGGTAATGTAGTAACCATCGATAACTTCTTAAATACCGTCTTAAAATTAGAAGATGGAAACCTAAAAGTTATTAAAGGTGAAAAGATAGTTTTCATCTCAATAAAAGAATAAATTTACAATAATAATATACTAATTTTATAAAAAAATTAGTTAATTATTATAATCTTAACCAAATACTATTTTTAAAGTCAACATTAATTCAATGAAATAAAATCTGATTTAAAATACTGATTATACTACTTTTTAAAGATTTTATAAGATTTAAATTATCCAAAACATTAAGATACTATTTCTAAAAACTATATCAGTAATTAAAATAAGTTAAATAATAAAATACTAATTTTTAAAGATTAAAACTAATTGAATCTATAAAAGATAAAATTTAATCTAAAATATTAAAATAATAATTCTAAAAGTTTTTAAACAGATAAATCATTAGCTTATTGAATTTATCTATCTAATCTAAAAATAAAACATAAAGGATTTATAATTTTAATAATCAACATCAATACCTAAGATGTTTTTCTTACCATTATAGATATCACGTGCTATCTGAGCTGCTCCAATGGCTCCGGAATCAGCGGAGATTATTTTAATATCATACCTGTTCTTTAGATATTTATTCAATTTCTCCTCAAAATCAAAAGGCTCCTTCATAGAACCTAGGGAACCTGTTAGAACAATTCCGTCTATGTCATTATTAGAAATACCGATTAAACCAAATATTTCCATTGCAATCGTCATGACCATTGAGTCAACTGCAAGTACTGCCTTCTCCTCACCTTCCTCATATTGCTCCAAGAGATCTCTCTTCATATATGCAACCTTGTCATCGATTCCTGCAATCTTTACCGCACCTGCATGTGAGAAACATTCGTTGGCAGTTCTCTTTCCCTCATCGATATCCCTTATCATCTCAAGATCTATTGGTCCGTGAACAAATCCCATGGCACCTAAGCATGCGTCAATAGCTCCCCTTATCTTACCATCCTCCACAAGGATATCGACACTGTTAGAGCTTAAATCACAGACAATCATGTTCTTCAAGCCTGTTTCCTTAACTGCATTGTATACGATTGAAACCTTTTCAGGACTTGCCTGGTGGGAATAAGCCGCGTTAAACAGTTTATCAAGGGACGGGGAATTTTTGTGTAGACCTGGAATAAGTAATGCAGGAATATTTGACTTTTCAATCTCGGAATATACAGATGTGCCTCCACCTGTAACCTTACCTGCACCTTCCATAGACAATATTCCCCTATTTTTAACCTTGTCCATAGGGGTTATCTTATTTATTCCATCACCCATTGAATATGTGACAATCATTAATTTAATATCGTCCAAACTACAACGTTTTGAAATCTCCTCTATAGCACTAACCCTTCCTGCCTTAGTATCCTCACGTGACAATTCAAAGACATCTAAAACATTACCATCATCGTCTAGAAGGGCAAATGTTATACCTGTTGTTCCATGATCCATTCCTATAAATACCATAATCTCATCCTAAAAAAATAATAAAACTTATTTTAGTAAGCTGTATAAAAAATAAATCCTTTTAAAAATATTTAAAAAAAACTTAAAAATTCTATTATAATTAAATATAATTTTATAATAAATATAGGTATTGAATGAAAATTACTAAAAGTTTAATAATATTTAAGAATAAAGAATATATGTTAACTTAAACTAGTTAATTTTAAAGGGATTTAAAATGGTAAAAAAAAGTGCGAATATTAAAAATAATGAAGAGAAGAAAGGTCTTAGAGAGAATCTGAAATCAATGGACTCTAAGACTATTGTAAAAAATGCATCAATTATTATGATAATTGTGATTGCAACTGAGGTTGTTGCTACATATGCAACCAATGGACCAATAGGTGTTCAGAATATTATGAGAATACTTGCTATGGTTTTATCTTTAATTGTTGCACTAACAGGTTCACAGTTACCGGTTAGTAAACAAAGAATGGGCTTATATATTATGGCAGGTATATTAGCGATTATAAGCTTTGGACCAGTTGCAATAGTTATTGGTATCTTCTACATATACTCCGGATACAGGGTTAAAGGAGAAATGGAAGAGTTAGAAAATTAATTCTTAAATAAAACTTTTTTTATCATTTTTAAACTAAATTTTTAATACTATTTTTACAACCTTTGATTTTAGATTTTAA